>JAICPP010000064.1 GCA_025929805.1 Gemmatimonadales bacterium
ATCAACATATATTGATTTGTCAATGTGTGAGTGGCTTACTTGACCTATCCAGGAAAGGGTGCAAGACTTGTCACTCGATAGCCCCGACCCGTATATGACGGTGTTGGCTCCCGCCGCCGTCGTCCGAGCGCAGCCTGCGTCATCCGGGGTGCTTAGCTAGAGCGAACCAGCATGGTCCAACCAGTTGCCGTTCTTTCCCTTGTCGTCCTCTTCTTAACCGCTTGTGACAGCTCCGGGCCGACCGCCTCCCTGGGCCGGCCAGACACCGCCGGGGCGGATTCGGTCACGCCTCCGCCGGATAGCATTCCGTCTCCACCTCCGGATACCGTGACGCCGCCTCCCGGGGACTCCCTGTCTCCATACACGCCAACACACCAGGGCATTCCATTCGGAATGGCTCAGCAACCCGCGGAAACCTTCGGGCCGGAGTTCCCGGAGTTCCAGGCCACGATCATGGGAGCCATTCCTGAGAGTATCTTCATAGACTTGGAGGCGGCGCGACGGAACAATGCCCGCGTCCTGGTCAACTTCACCAACAACGAGGTTCATCTTCGGGGGCCGGAAGGCTTCAGCATGGAGAAATGGAAAGCGAGGATGGACCGGTTCAGTGCCATGGACCTGAATTCCTACATCGAGGATGGCACCCTCATCGGGCACTTCCTGTTGGATGAGCCACAGGACAGATCCAACTGGAACGGCAATGTGGTCACTCCCGCCCAGATCGATGAGATGGGGAGGTACAGCAAGGAGCGCTGGCCGACCCTGCTGACAGTAATCCGTGCCTTTCCGGACTTCCTGCAGGGGCATCAATTTCAGTACGTGGACGCGGTGCGGTTCCACTACCTCGAGCAACAGGGTCCGGTCGACGCCTGGATCGAGAAACATTTCACAGAGGCGCGGGCGCTGGGGATGGCCATCGTGTCGGGGGTGAATGCCCTGAACGGCGGCAGCAAAAACAGCGGCATTCCTGGACGGAAGGAAGGCAAGTTCGCCATGAGCGCCGCCGAGCTCCGGAACTTTGGTGAAAGGATCCTGGCTCAGCCGGACGTCTGTGCTTTCTTCGTCTGGGAGTGGGACCAGGCCTACGTAACGCGGCCCGATATCAAGGCTGCTCTGGCTGACTTGAAGGCATTTGCGGAGAACCGTCCCAAGCGGCTCTGCCGTCCGTGAGCCCCCGGTACTAACGATCAGCGTCTCGCAGTTCCGACCGGCCGCCCACCGGCGGCCGGTTTGCTTACCACTTCAGTACCCCAGCCCTGCTGCCGATACCAGAAATGACCTCGGCCCGGACCCCAAGGCCCCAGGCCGAACTGGCTATCGGAGGGTGGATGGACAAGCGCTGGATGTCGGCGCGGCTACTGAGTGCCGTCGGAGCGTTGATCGTGCTGAGCGGATGTGGCTTCGATCCCGTGGGGGATGTCCCTTGGGACCCACCCGCCGTATATCGCGAGTGGTGGGAAAAAACCCAGGCCTGCTCCGGTCTCAGGGGAAACTTCGACCGGGTACGCTGGTCAGTGATCGAAGGAGCCAGCTTTCCCTGTTCCAGCGGTCAGTGTGCGGGTCATTGGAGGAGCGACCATCACATCATTCTGGCCAGTGCCTGGGCCATGGACGAGATGGTCGTCCGTCACGAGATGCTCCACGACATGATCGGCCGGCCGGGCCATCCTGCCCCGCCATTCGGCCGCGGATGCCCGCTGACTTGGGAGACCTGGAACGGCGGCGCCGCGGAGCTCGAGCTGGCGCGGGTGGCCCCCAGCCGACCGAGGCAGATCGACTAGGGCGCGCCGCGGTTCAGACTTCGCATCACTGCGTTGGCCACCGAATCGGCGCGCGCCGCGTAGTCTTTTTTCCCCGCTTCCGCGAACGATTTAGACGCCCCGCCGTACACCACCGAGTAGAGCTGCAGGATCGATCCTGACGGCTGATCCACCCATCCGCGGGGCCGTTCGCGCGCTGCGGATCTCCAGTGATACACATCCCACAACAGTCTTTCCGTTCGCGGCAGATCCAGGTAGCCCAGGCTAGGGTTCAGCACGATCGAGTCATTGGGCACAACCGGTTTGGACATCAGCTTGCGGACGAACCCCTGAGAGACGAGGTAGGGGTTGAGACCAAGAGTCTGGTCCGGATAGCCACCATCACTCCAGCTGAAATAGATCGGGCGTTTGCCCAGGTTATCCCGGATGAGAAAAATCGTCGCGAGGTCCTGGAGCATGATGATATCCTGCCCGAAATCGATCTTGAGGCTGTCGAACGCCACCCCACCCTGGGAAGGGACCTGCATGGCCTCCGGCAGACTGTCGAGCTGAGCCTCGGTCAGGCTGAACACCGGCTCAGTCGGCTGCTGCCAGACGGTCATCGGCTGGCTTTGTGCCCCGGTCGAGTCGGTGAGCGGGAGACCTGATTCCGCAGGGCGTGGTTTCCAGAGGGCGGCGGCCTCGGTCGGATCGAACGGTGGTGTCGCCCTTCGCCGTAGCTGGCGCAGATGCCAGCGGGTATTCATCAGCGAGAGATTGGCCAAGGTGACGTCGCGCCGGATGCCTTCCACCTCCTGGGCGTACCAGAGAGGGAAGGTATCGTTATCCCCGGCGGTGATGAGAATGCCGTAGGGCTCCACCGACTGGAGCATGTCATAGGCGAAGTCCCGCGGCGTTGTTTCGTTGGCCCGGCTCGCCGTGATTCGGTTACCCAGCAGCGGGACCAGGGCCACCACGAGCACCGGAGTTGCGGCCGCCCACCGGTTGGCCGCAGTTCCCCGGTCATCCAGGAATTCGACGATTCTTCGCATCAGTGCCCCCAATCCGACAGCCACGAAGGCACCGTACACCGCAAAGGATCCGACGAAGAAGTAATCCCGCTCACGCACCTCACGCGGGAGAGAAGGTTCATCGGGGTACTGCGAAAATCCGTACTTGAAGTTCATGTAGAAGACCAAGCCCACCGACAACGTCGCCAGCAGCGCGATACCCGCAATGCCGGCCCGGCGGTCCCGCTTCCATAGCTCCAATAGTCCAGCCAGCCCGATGAGAGTGAACAACCCCGTCGCTACTGCTGCCAAGCCACCCCAGTCCCGTGCAAACTGCCAGGAGAAGTATTGCCAGAAATTGGCTAGCTGGGCGGTGAAGGTGGCCTGGCGCTGAGAGAGCGGCGGCTTCCCATATTGGACCCGGTTGAGCACGTCCTGGAGCGCCTGGCTCAAGAACCCAACCGGTTCTCCTTCATTGATGGGAGGGTACTGGCCGGCCCGCAGGGGCAGCCAGAAGTAATTCAGCGAAATCCCTACGATCACTGCTACCAGCCCCAGATAAACCAGCGGGTCGCGAGGGGTTTTCCAGAGGGCATACCCGAGCACGCCCGCCGTGAGCAGAATCAGCACGCCGCCTGCAGTGCCGCCCTGGATCATTGCAATCCAGTCTCCGGTCAGCGCGAGCAGTAGCGCGTAGAAGGTTACGATGGCCCAGGGGCGCAGTACGGTGCGCCAGTCGGTCCAGAGGACATACACCGCCAGGGCCGGAAGAGCGAGCACTCCCATCAAGTGATTGGTGGAGGTCAACGCCAGCACATAGGCGATGAGCACGAGCCAGCGATCCCGGTGGGTCCCCGGCTCGTCGTCCCCCCAACGAACCACCAGCCACATGACTAGGGCGATCGACAGGAGCGACAGGGTGTAGACCTTCTCGTTCACCGTCGACTGGTTCCATACGGTCCAGGAGGTGGCCCCAACCAGGACGCCTCCGAATGCCGCCGCATATCGAGCCCATCGCTGGGGGACGATGGCCCTCAGCCACCGTTCGGCCACCAGAAACCAGAGCCCGGCAGACGCGGCGCTGGTGATGGCCGCAAACAGGTTGATCCGGACGGCGTAGGATTCGGCGAGGGGCAAGAGCCCGAAGGTGTGCGCGAGGATGACGAACAGCGGATTGCCCGGGGGGTGCGGGATCCCCAGCACCTTGGCCGCGGCGATGTACTCGGAGGTGTCCCAGAATGCAGTCGTGGGGGCCAGGGTCGCCAGATAGATCAGCAGCACGACAACCGCCGTGACCAGTGCCCAGAGGTAGGGTGGCTTTTGCGAGTCAGCGTTCATGGTTGGGCCTAGTGCCTGAACTGTCTTCGGCCGGTCAGGACCATGGTGATCCGCGCGCGGTTGGCGGCGGCGACCACCTCCTCGTCCCGGACCGAACCACCCGGCTGGATTATGGCCTTGACACCAGCCTCCGCGGCGTGCTCCACACCATCGGCAAAGGGGAAAAATGCGTCGGAAGCCAAGACGGAGCCCGCCGGATCATGGGCCTGCTGGCGTGCCTTATGGACCGCCAGAAAGACGCTGTCGACCCGGCTCATCTGTCCGGCACCAATGCCGATGGCCATTTCGTCGCGTGCAAGAAGAATGGCATTGGATTTCACCGCTGCCACCGCGGCCCAACTAAATCGCAGATCATTCCACTCCAATTCGCTGGGCTGCCGCTTGGTCGCAACCTTCCAATCGCGTTCCGAAGGGTCGAACCGGAACTGATCCTGGACCAGAAAGCCTCCCCGGACTCGCTTGAAGTCGAGTGATGCCGCAGCATCGCTGACTGGCAGTTCGATCACTCGAAGCTGCTTCTTGCCGGAGAAGGTTTCCAGCGCATCAGCATGGAACGAAGGTGCCACCACGACCTCGACAAACAAATCACTCATCGCGGCCGCCGTCGCGCGATCGACTACGGTGTTGAACCCGATCACCGAGCCAAAGGCCGACACCGGGTCGGTTGCGCGTGCCTTTTGGAAGGCCTCCACCGCGGAAGGTGCCACCGCAATCCCACACGGCGTAGTGTGCTTGATGACCGCACACGCCGGCCGATTGCTCCAGCACGCCACCGCGGCCATGGCAGCGTCGATGTCCAACAGGTTGTTGAAGGACAGCTCCTTGCCCTGGCGCTGGACCAGATCCCTCATGCCTCGCGGTTCTTCGGATACATAAAGGGCGGCACGCTGAGCCGGGTTCTCCCCGTAGCGGAGCGCCTGCACCCGCTCGAGGTGGAGAGCCAGGCGGCTGGGCAGGCTCTCGCCTTGCATGGTCAAATAGGCTGCAATTGCCGCATCGTAGTCGGCAGTGTGAGCAAAGACCTTGGCGGCGAATTCCCGCCGAGTCTCCGGTACGATCTCTCCCTGCTTGAGGAGCTCCAGCACGATGGGGTAATCGGTGGGGTCGACCACCGGGAGTACCGACTCGTGGTTCTTGGCCGCGGACCGGAGCATGGATGGCCCACCGATATCGATATTCTCCAGCGCATCCTCCAGGGAGGCTTCCGGCCGCGCCACCGTGACCTGGAAGGGGTACAGGTTGACCGCGACCAGATCGAGCGGCGCAATCCCGTGTTGCTTCAGGGCGGCCATGTGCTCGGGCAGGTCCCGTCTGGCCAGCAGGGCGCCGTGGATGGCAGGGTGCAGGGTCTTGACCCGGCCATCGAGGAGCTCGGGGAAATGGGTGAGCTGCTCGACCTCCAGAACCGGGACGTTTCCGGCGCGGAGAGCGGCGGCGGTGCCCCCGGTCGAGACGATCTCCCAGCCGAGTTCCGCGAGACCGTGCGCAAAGGCTACCACCCCGCGCTTGTCGCTGACGGAGATCAGGGCTCGAGGCATTATTCAGGAAGTCGCGAGTCGCGAGCCGCGAGTCCCGTGTCGGCAGCTGTGGGAGTTCGTGACAGGTGACTCGTGACCTGTGACTCATTGAGCACGACCGGCCGACCGGCCCGGGCGGCCGCGAGCACGACTGCCGGGAGCAGCTGATGCTCGACCCGGAGCACTCTCTCACTCAGCTGTTCGGGGGTGTCGTCGGGCAGCACCGGGACGCGAAGCCGCGCTAATACGGGACCCTGATCGTAACGCTCATCCACCAGGTGAACGCTCGCGCCGCTCTCCCGCGCACCGCTCGCCAGCACGGCCTCATGCACCCGTCGGCCGTACATGCCCTTTCCTCCGAAACCAGGTAACAGGGCAGGATGGACGTTGATGATGCGATCGCGATATGCGGAGATCACAGGGTGAGGGACCAGCTTCAGGTAACCGGCGAGCACCACCAGATCGACGTCATATGATCGCAACAAGCGGAGCCACGCGTCTCCGTCGGCGGAGTCCGGAAGCACCTCTGCGGGGATGTTCCGCGCCTGCGCCAGAGTCAGGCCAGGCGCAGCGCGGTCACTCAGCACCAGCACGATCCTGGCCGGCGCCTTTGGTCCCAACTCGTGGAGCAAGGCCTCGAGATTGCTGCCGCGACCCGAGATCGCCACGGCTATCCGCATTGTCATGGGCGAGGAAGCTAATGGGGGCTCCGGGCTGTGGGCTATCGGGCCCGCACGATCAGCTCCACGGCCTGCGCCAGGTCGGTGGCAGTGAAGAACGTCGACGTTGCAGCCGGGACCTGCTCCTGATGTGCGGCTCCAGTAAGCACCAGAATCCCTCGTGCCCCGAACGCCTGTGCCGGTTGCACGTCACGCATCCGATCACCCACCCACCAGCTCTGCTCCAGATCTATGTCGAACTGGCTGGAGGCCTGGCGGTAGAGTAGGGTGCCCGGCTTCCGGCACTCGCAGGGGCCGCTCAGCTCGGGATGGTGAGGGCAGAAGAAGTGTCCCTCGATTCGTGCACCGAAGGGCGCGAGGAGCTCGTCCAGCCGGCGCTCGGTCCGGCGGTAGTCTTCCTGCGACAACATCCCCCGGGCGATGCCGGATTGATTGGTTACCACCAGAGGAACGAACCCCGTGGCGTTCAGACGTTGGATGGCTCCCGCGGCACCGGGCAGTAGGCGGATTTGCTTCGGGTCATTGGGGTACCCGACGTCTTCGATGATGGTGCCATCTCGATCCAGGAAGACGGCCCGACGCGTCACGACCGGAGCGCAGTTTCCACGGCTTGAGCAACGACCTTGAGCGCGCTTTCCGGCAGCGTACGGGGATCGAGAATCACCCGATTGTCCGAGACCCTAGCGACGACCGCAGGCTGCCCCACCCGCAGCCGGAGCGCCAGGCCGTCCGGACCGAGACCGCCCGCATCGAGCGCCACGAGACTGGTGGGAAGCACTGCGCCCGGAAACGAGCCGCCGCCTACCGCCGATTCTCCCGCCACGATCTCCGGTCGAGTTTGAGGTGGACAGAGCGCGGCGAGCCGCGCTGCGCGTCGAAGCAGCTCGTCGGGCTCTAGTGTCAGCATGGCGAGGATTGGGATCGACCGAACGGCTTCATCCGGGTCTTGGTACAGGACGAGCGTCGCTGCCATGGCTGCCAGGGTCATCTTGTCCGCACGCAGAGCGCGGGCGAGTGGGTTGGACCGACACTGGGAGACCAGGTGTTTCCGGCCAACCAGACACCCGGCCTGGGGTCCGCCGAGCAGCTTGTCGCCACTGAAGAGGACCACTCCCGCGCCGGCTGCAAGGCTCTCCTGCACTCGAGGCTCCCTGTTCAGGCCCCACGGCGACAGGTCGGCGAGCAAGCCACTCCCCACATCGTACAGGTACGGAATACCTGCCTGGTCGGCGAGCTCGGCGAGCTCTGCCGGGCGGGGAGATGTCACAAAGCCGCGCTGCTCGAAGTTGGAGCGATGCACGGTCAAGATGGCCGCTGCACCCCGCACCGCTTGTCGGTAGTCACTCAGGTGCGTGCGATTGGTCGTGCCGACTTCATGCAGGCGGGCTCCGCTCTTCGCCAGAATGTCGGGGATGCGAAATGAGCCGCCGATCTCGATGAGCTCGCCTCGCGAAATCAGCACATTACCGCCCTCCGCCAGGGCGTTGAGGGCGAGTACCAGGGCGCCTGCGGCGTTGTTCACCACCAGTCCGTCCTCGGCACCGGTGGCTGCCTGAAGCAACGTGCGGCAGTGATCGGTACGGCTGCCCCGGGTGCCCGAGGGGAGGTCCAGCTCCAGGTTGCTGTAGCCGCCGACGATAGCATCGATGGCCTGAATGGCGGCAGGGGCGAGTGGAGCGCGGCCCAGGTTGGTGTGGAGCACCACGCCGGTTGCATTGAGGACAGGCAACAGACCCGCTCCGGCCCGTTGGGCCAGACGTTCCCGCACATCCTCGTCCCATCGGTCGGGAGGACCTGCTCTCCGGGTTCGCGCGGCCTCGAGAGATTCCCGCACTGCTGCCACAACCAGGGCGCGGGGCGCGGTATCGAGGAGCTGCTGGATCCCGGGTTGATGCAGCAGCCGATCCACCGAGGGAAGCTGGCGTCGGCGATCGGTCATCTTCTTGGCGGGGCAGCCGGCTGTCGCGCTGGTGGGCGGGCGGCGGCGGAATCTCGCCGCGCGGGGGGACGAGCGGGCGCTCCGGTCGGCTTGGCTTTCTCCGGCACCGCAATAACACCCACTGCGCTTCCGGCCACGCCAGTGACGTTTCTGACTCCCCGGAGCTCGAGCACCAGACGAGCGCCCGGTGACCAGGGCTTGGGAACCCGCACCACCAGGCGATCGAATAGAGGGGGGCGACTGGTCAGCATTTCAGGGGCAGGGGCCCGTCTCCGGCCGGGGGCGGCCCCCTGCGGCGGAACCGAGTCAGGCTGCTCGAGCGTATCCGCTGCCGCAGGGGCCGTGTCCCTTCGGGCCGGAGCCCGCTTAGAGAGGCTGTCGTCCACCGCCTTGGGGAGGATGGAGGCCACGGCAACCGGAGTAGAGTCGGGCAGAAGCCGGAGCCGCGCGTCTTGTGGGGTGAGCCGCTGCCGCGGATCCAGCTTCTGCGCAAAGGTGACGGTGGCCGACACGCTGTCATCCACAGTGACGGTCTGGATGCGTGGCGGTGTGGTGTCGTGCACGAAAGCCCAAACCTCTCCCGCGTCAGGTCGGCCGCGCTGAGTTCGAGTGGTGCCGTACGCTTCTCGGGAATCCTGCAGCTGATTCTGATTCTGGTCCAGGACGCCGGTAACCAGGTAGTCTCCCGCGGGGAGCGGGCCAAGGGAAAACCGGCCACTGGAGTCGGCCACGCCGCGGTAGGGTAGACTGTCCGGCAGCAGATTCGCGACGACGAGAGCCCCCGCGGCGGGGCGGCTGGTATTCCAATCCACGACCACACCCCGCAGGGTGGCTTGGGGTTTGGGAGCGCCGGTGGTAAAGGTGAGAACGGCACCCTCTGGACTCCGGTTGTTTCGCAGGTCCGTCACCCCCGGCAGCAGCTCCACTCGATACACCCGATTGGGCCGCCATCCCTCCCTCGGCCGCACGGTAATGCGAGTCCGGCGCCAATCCACCTCGGGAACTCTGGTGGTAGGTGAGAGGATCACCAGCTTCTCTAGCCCGCCGGTCCCCTCTCCCCGATTAGGGGCCCCACCCTCGGAGATCACTTCATCGAACTGGAATTCCGCGGCACCATCGAAGCGCGGTGACAGAGTGGCGAGCGACGCCGGTCGAGACCCGATGAGCCGCGGGGGCTCCCGATCGGGGGGTCCCCCCGGTGGAGGCTCGATTCGGGCGCAGGCGTACAGGGCGGAAAGAGCGGACAGAGCAGACAGAGCGGACAACAACGACCGTCTTGCGCTAGCCCGTTCCACTCCTTCCGCCTCTTCCGTTCCTTCCGCCCTCAGGAACACCCCAGCAGCTCCCGCTTCTTGACCAGAACGTCGTATTGCTCTTTCCAGGTCGTGAGCTTCTGGCGCTCGCGCTGGACCACGTCGGACGGGGCCCGGGACACGAACTGCTCGTTGCCCAGCTTCCTTTCCTGAGATTCGACCAGCCGGATCAGACGTTCCACCTCGCTGCTCAGCCGTCCGCATTCGCGGCGTAGGTCAATGGCGTCGCCCAGGGGCACGAACAGAGCTGTGCCCTCCGAGAGCACCGCATGACCTCCGCCCCGTTCCCGGTGTTCGTCAAAGGAAAGATCCGACAGCTTGGCCAGGCGCACGATGGTAGCTCGCTCCGATTGGAACGCCGCCACCGTCTTCGGGTTTTCGCTGCTCACGAACGCGAGCACGGCCTGGCCCGGCTGAATCCCATATTCGGCGCGGATGACCCGGATGGCGCTCACCAGCTCCTGCACTAGACCGAAACTGGTCAGCGCCTCGGGCGCGTGGGCGCGGGGGTCCGGCGTCGGCCAGGGAGCAACCGAGATCGAGGCCTCCTCGTCTCTCCCCGGGAACCGCCGCCAGAGCGCCTCGGTAATGAAGGGCATGATCGGGTGGAGCAGCCGCAGCGCGACATCGAACGTTTGAGCCGCGACGGCTCGAGCTACGTCGCCGCCGGGCACATCGCCGTACAGGCGAGGTTTGACTTGTTCGATGTACCAGTCGGCGAGATCACTCCAGATGAAGTGGTAGACCGCGCCGGCCGCATCGTTCAACCGGAACCTCTGGTATGCATCGGTTGCTTCGCGGACCGTGGCATCGCAACGAGCAATAATCCAGCGGTCCGCCAGGGTCAGCTCATCGGGACCGACCACTCCAGCCTGCTGCCCAGCAAGTGGCCGGGGAACGCCATCCAGGTTCAAGAGAATGAACCGGCCCGCATTCCACAGCTTGTTGGCAAAGTTGCGGCCCGGAGCGAAGGAGGTGTCCAGGTTGTTGGGGTCGAGAATGACATCGGTGCCGACCGACATGCCCGACACCAGCGAATAGCGCAGCGCGTCGGCGCCGTAGCGTTCCACTACCTCGAGGGGATCGATGCCGTTGCCCAGGGACTTGGACATTTTGCGGTGGAGGTTGTCGCGTACCACCCCATGCAGATAAATCCGGGTGTAGGGCACTTCCCCCATGAAGTGGAGCCCAGACATGATCATCCGGGCCACCCAGAAGAAGATGATGTCCGGGGCTGACACCAGCGTGTGGCCCGGGTAAAAAGTGGAGAGATCGGAAGTCGAATCCGGCCACCCCAGACTGGAGAAGGGAACCAGCCAGGACGAGAACCAAGTGTCGAGCACATCGTCGTCCTGCCGCACGGCGCCACCGCACCCCGGGCAAACCTCCAGATCGGTGCGACTGACGCTGGTGCGCCCGCACCCAGGAGCCTCACAGTACCACACCGGAATCCGGTGGCCCCACCAGAGCTGCCGCGAGATGCACCAGTCGCGGATCCCTTCAAGCCAGGTGGAGTAATCGTCACCCCGGCGATCGGGGACGAACTGGAGAGTTCCGTTTCGGTATGCCTCGAGGGCGGGACGTGCCAGTGGCTCCATCCTCACGAACCATTGCTCTGACAGCCGGGGCTCAACCACGGTGTCGCAGCGGTAACAATGACCCACGGCATGCCGGTGATCCTCCACCGCCTCGAGCAGCCCAGCCGACTCGAACTCCGCCACGATGCGCCGCCGGGCCTCGTACCGGTCCAATCCCTGAAACCGCTCCGGAGCCGCCAGGCTTATGCGTGCTTCCGGGGTCATGATATCGATCGAGGCCAGCCCATGTCTTCGTCCAATCTCGAAGTCCGCGGGATCGTGGGCCGGAGTAACCTTGACCGCACCCGAGCCGAAGGCCGGATCGACCGCCGAATCGGCCACGATCGGGATCAGCCGGTCTACCACGGGGAGACGCACCTTGCTTCCTACGAGCCGGCGGTAACGTTCATCGTCGGGGTGCACCGCCACGGCGGTGTCGCCGAGCATGGTCTCCGGACGCGTCGTCGCCACGGTCAAATAGCCCGTGCCGTCGGCCAGCGGATAGCGCAGGTGCCAGAGCTTCCCGTCTACGTCCTCCTTCTCGGCTTCTTCGTTCGAGAGCGCGGTGAGGCAGCGAGGGCACCAGTTGATGATGTAGTGCCCCCGGTACACCAGGCCTTCCTCGTACAACCGGACGAACACCTCTCTCACGGACCGGGAGAGGCGCTCCTCCAGGGTGAAATAGGTGCGAGCCCAGTCGGCCGACGCCCCGATGGTCTTGAGCTGCTCCAGGATGGCGGCGCCGGTCTGGTGGACGTGCTGCCAGACCCGCTCCACGAAGGCATCGCGACCCAGATCGAAGCGGGTAAGCCCTTCCTGCGCGAGCTCACGCTCAACGACATTCTGAGTGGCGATACCGGCGTGATCGGTTCCGGGCAGCCACAGCGCACGACGGCCCCGCATCCGCTCGAAGCGAATGAGCACGTCCTGTACGGTATTGTTGAGGCCGTGGCCCATGTGCAGCATGGCGGTCACGTTGGGCGGCGGCATCATGATGACGTACGGCTCGGCGGAACCTGGAGCGTGGCTCTCGGGGGAGAACAGTCCGCGCTCGTTCCACCAGTGGTAGAGCTCGGACTCGATGGAAGACGGATTGTATTGGGGGGCCAGCGGCTCGATCATGCGCTCTGGTCAGTGACTCGCGTGCCGCCGGAATGGCTATCGTCTTCGCCGCGCACCAGGATGCTGTTGATGACGGAATCGACCCCGGCCACCGCGCGAGCAACCCGCGCGGCGAGCGTGCGGCTCCCTCGGTCGGTCACCCAGCCGCGAAGCTCCACCGTCCCGCGGCTCACGGCGGTGACTTCGATGGCAAATCGGGCCAGCCGGGGCTCGGCCTGGATGGCGGCGTCAACCGCCCGGGCCGAGGCAGCGGGGGTCACCCGGGCAGGCACGGTATGTCCCAGGCGACGTGCTGCGCGCCGAAACCGAGTTCGATTCACGCCGCCCACCCACTCGCTCAAGGCAAAACCGGCTACCAGGCCGGTTCCCATACCGAGGGTGGTCCACAGGAAAATCTGAGTGCCGCTCAGTTCGTCTCGACGCACGCGCAGTCCTCTTACTGAAGAATTTGCATTGTCATTAAGTTAACCTTTTTCCGGACTGAAGGCAGGAAACATGGAAGACAATCGGGTGGAGCTATCGGGCTCCGAATTGGTTCGCTGGTTGATCATTGGCGTGATCGTCCTGGCCGGCATAGGGCTGTTCTTCTATTTCGCACCTTCGAGCAAGCCCGCGGTGCCGCCCTCCGTCCAGGAGTCACCCCGGTGACGGCACTTCAAGTCACCCTGCCGGACGGTAGCCAACGCCAGGCCGCGGCTGGTACCACCCCGCGCCAGATAGCCGAGAGCATTGGCCCGGGACTCGCGCGCGCTGCGCTCGCGGCCCGGGTCAATGGGGAGATCTGGGACCTGGACCGGCCCCTGGAGTCGGATGCCTCGGTGGCCATTCTCACCGAGCGCGACCCCGAAGCCCTGCCGCTACTCCGCCACTCCTCGGCCCACGTACTCGCCACCGCCGTGCGGGAACTGTTTCCCAACGCGGGCATTGGATTCGGACCGGCCATCGAAGATGGGTTTTACTATGACTTCCAGGTGGACCGTCCGTTCACGCCGGAGGACCTCGAGCGGCTCGAGGCCAAGATGGCGGAAGTTGCTTCGCGCGACTTCCCCTTTGTGCGCGAGGTGGTTGACCGGGACGAGGCTCGCCGTCGGTTCGCGGACGACCCCTTGAAGCTGGAGCGCATCGCCGAACTCAGGGATGACGAAACCATCACGATTTATACCGATGGCCCGTTCGTCGACCTCTGCCGCGGGCCTCACATCCCGGGCACTGGTCGGCTGAAGCATTTCAAGCTGCTGCATGCGGCGGGGGCCTACTGGCGGGGTGATGAGAAGCGGCAGATGCTGCAGCGGATATACGGGACGGCTTGGTTCAAGAAGGAAGACCTCGACGCCTACCTCCATCGGTTGGAGGAAGCCCGCCGACGCGACCACAGGGTGCTGGGAAAGCAGCTGGATCTCTTCTCGATTCAGGAGGTGGTCGGCCCGGGACTGGTGTTCTGGCATCCCAAGGGCGCCATGATCAAATGGCTGCTGACCCGGGCCGTGGAGGACGACAACGTCCGAAACGGCTACGATCTGGTCTATACCCCGAACATCACCCGGGAAGAGCTGTTCAAGATCTCGGGTCACCTGCCGCTGTACGAGGCCAACCAGTACCCGCCGATGGCTGCAGGTCACGAGGAGGCGGAGGAGATCCGTTACCGGGTAAAGCCGATGAACTGCCCGATGCACGCTCTCATCTACAAGAGCCAACAGCGGAGCTACCGGGATCTGCCGGTGCGGCTATCCGAGGTGGCCAACGTGTACCGGAACGAGCGGTCCGGGGTGCTGCACGGGCTACTCCGGGTGCGCGGCCTCTCGATGGACGATGCCCACATCTTCTGTACACTGGACCAGGTCGAGGACGAGATCTTCCTCTGCCTGGACCAGGTAGACCGCCTGGTTCGCCAGACCTTTGGGTTCGAGTTGGATTTCGAGGTGTCTACCCGGCCACCGGAGCGCCTGGGAGATGATGTGATCTGGGATCGGGCAGAGGCCACGTTGAAGCGCGCCCTGGATCGTAAGGGAATCCATTATAAGGTCGACGAGGGTGGTGGCGCCTTCTA
>JAICPP010000319.1 GCA_025929805.1 Gemmatimonadales bacterium
GAACCGGGGAAGCGGGGAGGGTCGAAGCCGCAGCTCCTAAGAAGCGCGCGACCAAGACCAAGAAACCCGCAGCCAAGGCAAAGTCAGCCAAGAAGACCACGGCAAAGAAGAGCGCATCCAAGCCGGCCAAGAAGGCTGCGCCGAAGAAGAAGGGATCCAAGTAAATGCCCACGCTGCATCAGGTCGTGGTCCGTCCGGTGGTAACCGAGAAGAGCTCCGCAGCGTACCAGACGCGCAAGGAGTACGCCTTCGAAGTGCACCCCGAAGCCAACAAGTATCAGATCCGGGACGCCCTGCAGAAGCTGTTCGGGGTCACCGTGACCGATGTGCGTACCATGCAGATGCGCCGGCACGAGGTCACCCGCGGCCGCACCCGTGGCGCGACGGCTCGGTGGAAGAAGGCGATTGTCACGCTCAAGGAAGGCGACTCGATCGCCGTGTTCGAGGGTTGAGATGAGCATCAAACAGTTCCGACCCATGACGGCCGGCAGCCGCTTTCGCTCGGTCTCGGGCTTCGATGAGGTCACCCGTACGACCCCCGAGAAGTCGCTGCTCGAGCCCAAGCGGGGCAGCGGTGGCCGCAACAACCAGGGCCATCTGACCTCGCGGCATCGCGGCGGCGGGCACAAGCGGCAGTACCGGAAGATCGACTTCAAGCGTAACAAGTTCGGTATACCCGGTCGGGTGGCAGAGATCGAGTACGATCCCAACCGGAGCGCGCGAATCGCCCTCATCGTGTACGCCGATGGCGAGAAGCGGTACATCCTCCATCCCAAGGGACTCGCCCAGGGTGACACGGTGATCTCGGGGCCCGGCTCCGATACCCGAACCGGGAACGCCGTTCCGCTCGGTGAGATCCCGCTGGGCACCAATGTGCACAACGTGGAGCTCAAGATCGGTAAGGGCGGTCAGCTCGCGCGTACCGCGGGGTCGAGCGCCCAAGTCGTAGCCAAGGAGGGCGACTATGTCACCCTCCGGCTGCGCTCCTCGGAGATGAGGCTGGTACACGGCCGCTGTCTGGCCACTGTAGGCGAGGTCGGTAATGCGGAGCACGAGCTGCTGTCGGTGGGCAAGGCCGGCAAGAGCCGCTGGTTGGGGAAGCGGCCCAAGGTCCGCGGCGTCGCAATGAACCCGGTCGACCATCCGCTTGGGGGAGGCGAGGGCAAGAGCTCGGGCGGCCGCCCGCCGACATCGCCCTGGGGCAAGGTCGAAGGCCGGAAGACCAGGCACCGGAAGAAGGCATCCACGAAGTTGATTGTGCGGGGACGGAAGCGCGGTAGGGCTACTACGTAGTCACGAGTCACGAGTCACGAGTCACGGGCAGACGGACATCAAGTCCTCCATTCCTGTGGCTGGCGACTCGCGACTCATGACTCTCGACGAGAGAGACAGATGGCACGGAGCGTCAAGAAAGGCCCGTTTGTCCAGGAATCGTTGATGGACAAAGTGCAGGTCCTCAACAGCAAGAACGAGAAGCGGGTGGTGAAGACCTGGAGTCGGGCGAGCACCATTCTCCCCGAGTTCGTGGGACACACCTTTGCCGTGCACAACGGGAACAAGTTCGTCCCGGTGTACGTCACTGAGAACATGGTGGGTCACAAGCTGGGCGAGTTCGCGCCCACCCGCCTCTTCCGGGGCCACAGCGGGAAGATCGTGGCCGACAAGAAGGCCAAGCCGGAGTAATCATGAGTGGTCATGCGATCCAGCGGCTGGTGCGCCAGTCGCCCCGAAAGATGCGGTTGGTCATCGATCTCATCCGCGGCAAGGATGTGAACGAGGCGTATGCCATTCTGAAGTACAACAAGAAGCTCGCGGCCAAACAGATCGCCAAGACGCTGAAATCCGCCGTGGCGAACGCCGAGCAGAAGGCCCTCAAAGACAACGCCAGCTTCGATCCGGACGCGCTGTTCGTAAAGAAGGCAATCGTGAACGGAGGGCAGCCGCTCAAGCGCTTCACCGCCGCCGCCCAGGGCCGGGCCACCCCGATCCGGAAGCGGACCAGCCACGTAGAGATTCACGTGGATACCAAGGAGAGCGAGTAAATGGGCCAGAAGACGCACCCGGTCGGGCTCCGGCTCGGCATCGTCCGGCAATCGCAGTCCCGGTGGTTTGCCACCAAGGACATGCCGGCGCTGCTCAAGGAAGACGAGCTGATCCGGAAGTACCTCCAGGCGCGCCTCGGGCACGCGGCCATCGCGCAGGTGGACATCGAGCGGAAGCC
>JAICPP010000307.1 GCA_025929805.1 Gemmatimonadales bacterium
CGAGCCATTCGCCTGAAGTCCGGGCGCGGTCACTACTTTACCATCTGGGGCCGGGACTGGTGCCTCATGATGGGGGTGAAAGGAACTCATGACCATGCTCGCGCGCCAATGGGGCATCCTGCCGGTCTTGCTCCTGGCCGCCGGTCGCCAACTCCCAGCGCAGGCTCCTGGGATAGCCATCGAGCGTCAGGTTGCACGGGAGCTGCACCTCTCGGTAGGTGACACTGTACGTCTGGGCACCCGGCCCGACTTGCCTGGGGTTCCATTCACCGTGGCCGCTATCTACGAGCCCAGAGCTGATCCGGCTGAGATTGCCAAACGGGAGCGGCATCTCCGAATGCACCTCCCCGATCTGGCCAACCTGCTCGGAGAGCCGGACCGGGTAGATCGTCTAAGTATCGGACTGAGGCCGGGCGTTTCTGCAGACTCAGCCGCCGAACTCCTGAATCGAAGCGCGTACGGGTATCAGGCTTACAGCTCGGAAGCAATCGCCGCAAAATCATCTCAGACCTTCCTGGTCGTCAGCCGCTTCCACCGCGCCATCGCAATCATCACCATTGTCGCCAGTGCGGTGTTCCTGCTCTGTATCATGCTGCTGAAGGTAGAGGAACGACGGTTAGATGCGGCGGTCATGCGTTTCGTAGGCGTCCGCCGGCGCACCATTTTCGGGGCACTTCTGTTGGAAGCTGTTCTGGTGGCCGTCCTCGGCTCTTTCCTGGGGACCGGCCTGGCGTACGTCGCTGGGGCGGCAACCAACGCGTATTACCAACGCTTCTTCGATACCGCACTCATCTTCTCCCTGATTACTCCCGACATCGTGCTGTTCAGCGTGGTTCTCTCCCTGGTGCTCGGCGCCCTCGCGGGCGCGCTGGCCGCCTGGAGGCTGGTCCACACCCGACCCCTGGTGCTGTGGGGGCGCGGATGAGCGGTTTGGGCTGGATCCTCCGGAGCCTGGGGCGACACCGCCTCCGCGCCGGGCTCTCGATTGCCGGGGTTGCCATTTCAGCGGCGCTCCTGCTCGACATGGTGATGCTGAGTGGCGGCATCGAGCGGTCCTTTGCCGAGCTGGTCCTCGCCCGTGGCTATCAGATCCGCCTCACGCCCAAGGGCACGCTCCCCTTCGACACCGAAGCCACGATCACCGGCGCAGGCGCGCTGGTGAAGGCCATTCGGCAGGAGCCGGCCATCGCCGATGCAGGTGCCGTTTTCCTGGCCTCGGTGTATGGCCGAGCCGGTGATTCCCTGGTCACCCTGTTCGGGTACGGTATTGAGCCAGAGGCACAGGCGCTCTATACCCTGGAAGCGGGGCGCGATCTCTCGCCGAACGACACCGTCGGCGTGCTGCTCAGTCGGGCGGCAGCGCGACTGTTGGGAACCGGAATCGGTGACAGTGTCTCACTGGCTAGTCGGCTGGATCCTCAGGTGGCCACCGCCACGGCCGGAAGGACATTGGCAGTCCGCGGGATGGTTCATTGGGTTTACGACTACCGAAACCAGCCCTCGGTGGGAACGACGCTTTCCGTCATGCAAGGCCTGGCCAACCAGCGCGCCGATGATCGGGCATCGTTACTCATGGTCAGAGTTGTCGAGGATTCGGCGGTGGCAGGGGTGGTGGCTCGGCTCAGGACAAAGTTTCCCCGGCTCGAGGTCAGCAGCGTCGCCGACCTGGTAAGGCAGTTCAACCGGCGGCTGGTCTACTTCCGTCAGCTCTCCTACATCTTGAGCTCCATGAGTCTCGTGGTCACGGTGCTACTGGTCACGACTCTGCTCACCATAAGGGTCAACGAGCGTTTGGGAGAGATCGCAACCCTTCGGGCCATCGGCATCGGCCGCGGAACGATTGTACGTGGGGTGGTCCTCGAAGGCGCAATATTGACTTTGATCGGATCGGTGCTGGGTATCGCTCTCGGACTGGCCACGGCTCGTTACCTGGACAGCATTCTTACCAGCTTTCCCGGGCTCCCAGCCGCTTTCTCGTTCTTCGTGCCCCGCCGGGATAGTCTCACGACCGCGGGCCTGGTGCTTTTGCTCACCGGATCCTTGGCTGCGCTCTATCCGGCATGGCTCGCCGCGCGCGCGCCCATCGCCGCCACTCTCCGCGCCGAAGCGACGTGAGCCCACCGGTTCTGCTGGCGCGGGATCTCTCCAAAGACTACCCCATGGATGGAGAGGCGGTGCATGCATTGCGCGGAGTCTCCCTGGAAATCCGCGCCGGCGAGTACCTGGCCATCGCGGGACCGTCGGGAAGCGGGAAGTCCACTCTCTTGCAGCTCATCGGCGGGATCGACACACCTACCTCCGGCAGGGTGGAAATCCTTGGTACAGCACTGGACTCACTCTCGGATCGCGAGCTCACCCGACTCAGGCTTACCCGGCTGGGCTTCATCTTCCAGCGATTCCACCTCCTCCCAGTGCTGACCGCGCGCGAGAACGTGGAGCTTCCGATGGCAGAGGCCGGCGTGCCTCGCCGCCTGAGACAGGCACGAGCG
>JAICPP010000312.1 GCA_025929805.1 Gemmatimonadales bacterium
CGATGGAGTTTACTGTAATGAGATCACCATGGCTGATTCGGTCGGGCACTTTGATGCGAGCTTCACCGATGTTTTGAGTCATTATCCACACCCGTTGAGGCTGACGAGCACCCGGCTATAGCCGGCCCACACTTCACCAGTGCTGGTCTCCAGAACGGCCCGCACCCAGGTCGTGCGCTTCATCTTGATGCGGGTGGAGAGCGACACCCTCCCCAGTGCAGGAGTCAGGTAGAAGGCGGCCAGGTGCGCATCGGGGTTGTGATCGACAATGAGGTGAACTGCCTTTACATACTTCTCCGGCGTCATGGGCAGATCGGTTTCGATGATCACCGGTACTACTCGCCCGTCCTCAGCCACAAGCGGCATATCCAGGCTGACATGGCCTCGCTGGATCGGCCGGCCCCCGGAGACCTGCTTCAGAATCCGGGCAACCTCCTCGTTGGGAACCGGGGGATCGGCCAGCGAGTCGGTGGCAGCCAGGAGCCGCTCGGTGAAGGGAGCAGAGGCAACCAGTCCCGCGGCCGCGGCAGCGCAGGACCGAAGAAATGCTCGACGAGGGGGATTGAAAGAGTCAGACATGTCTCCGAATTAAGCTCGGATGTTCGTAGTTCCAAGTCAAGGCGGCTTTACCGCCTACTGCGCCAGGCTCGCACTATAGGCGGCCGGGTCTCGCTGGGCATAGGTCTTTCGGGCGGCGACTTGAACGACCGTTGCAGTGTAAAAAGGCGCGTGTCGATGATCGGGGACGTGAATCCGGGCGATGGGTTCGCCCCCCAGATCACCGGTAACGATCAACTTCAGCGGACCCGTGCCCGATCGCGCCGTATAGACGGCGTACCCGACCGCTTCTACCGAGTCTACTGGCCCCCCCGTAATCGTCAACAGCACTGCGCCGTCGTCGCCGTGGGGACTCGAGAGGGTCACGCTCAGGATAGCGCCGCTGGGTCCGGTGTTGTTGGAGCATCCGGTGAGCGGAACCAGAGCGGCGACACAAGCCACAGTGAGGAGCCGGAGCGAGGCTATCATCTCTCGGTTTGTTTCGGGGTTGCGGAGGCAAGTGGAGGGCTGCTGGAACGTGCCACCGCAGCCAGGAAGTCTCCCAGGTCGTACACTCCGTTCCGATTCCCTGCCGCATCCAGGTACACGCTCTGCTGCGCGGCAAGAGGCGCCGTGCCGAACAGAGCTCCCGCGGCGTCGGGGATAGCTACTGTCTGCACCGCGATGAAGTTCGCCGTAACACTGAAGGGGTGCAGCATTCGCAGGGTCAGAGTGTCGTTCGTGGCCGCCGTATCTCCAGTCCACCTCAGAAAGACGGCATCCTTCTGCGGAGCCACTCGTAGCGAGATACTCGTTCCTTCCGGTAGAAAGACCCCCGACCCGATATCACCTGCTATGCCCGAGGTGACTGCTGCAGTTGCCGCGCCCTGAACGGTCGTTCGCAGTAGATGGGCTACCGCCAGCCGGGCCGTGACCGTGTCAGGAACATCACCCGCCACGAGCGTATGATCGCGGGCGCCGCCATTGCTCCACGACAAGAACTCGAAACGGGTCCGCTCCGCTGCATCGGTTTGGATGGAATCCGCCCCGAGCCTGACCGGAGTTCCCGGAGAGAAGAACTGCTCCAGACGCGAGACGCGGCTGCCATTGACCCTGATGAAGGCACCCGAACGATCCGAGGTGAATACCGACTTGAAGGCGACATAACTGAAGGCAACCGCGCCCCCGGGCGTTTCCTGATTGATCGACTCCAGACAGAACCCAGCAAAGCCGCCTTGATTGTCACGCGCGGATGGCGTCGTGGCGCGGCAGAGGCTGGAGTTGCCGGTGGCGCCCGGATACGAATCGCCGGCATCGCCACGGTTCTGCGTTCCCGGCTGCCTCAGATCGTCCCGCCCATCGGCCTGCAGCAGCGCCACGCCATGGATCGGTCCGACATTGACGCGGTTGTCGGTGCTGAAGCCATGGGCATCGATCTGCCCCTGATCTATGTGCCAGACGAGGAGACCGGGTGCCTTGTAACGGGCCCCGAAATCGGGATTCATCTGGGCGGAGTCGCTCTCCTGGGGCTGGCGGTTTTCCAGAAGATAGAACTCGTCCGTTCCAGGTACCGGCAGGTACAGCACGGTATCGGAGCTTGCCACCGGCCCAAGCCGCACCTGCCGTCCGGTGGAAAGGGTGTCCACCACCACCCAGCCGAGCTCGAAGAGTGACCAGGCCTCGAAGCGCGCGGGGCTGTAAGGCCGGGCGTAGTTCCCGCTTCCCATCAACCCCCACTCGCCGATTCCCTGGGTTGCGGCCGAGCTGTTCAGGTCGGTGTCGTAAAGATCGGGAAGGCCGAAGGCGTGGCCGGTCTCGTGAGCCACGGTACCGATCGGCATCAGGCTCGAGGCTTCGCAGGCGGAGGCGCCGCCCACGGCG
>JAICPP010000187.1 GCA_025929805.1 Gemmatimonadales bacterium
ACGATGAAGCTGATCTCGAGGAACTCGAGGTTGATGCCGAGCAGGAAGACCACCACGTTGGCGACGACGATGAAGCCCCAAACACCGCCGGGTATGTCGGTCAACCACTCTGTGATCAGCCTCTGACCACCCAGCCGGTCGAAGACCAAAGCGAAGAATGTGGAGGCGAGCAGGATCTGGAGAACGAGGCCGGTGATGTTGGCAGTGGCGCGGGCGGCGTCTTTGATCATCTTCCAGTTGAACGTTCGATTAGCAGCGGCGAGGACGCAGGCGCCGATGGCTCCGACGGACCCTGCCTCGGTAGGGGTGGCGAACCCGAAAAAGATGCTCCCAAGGACGGCGAGGATGAGGAGGATGGGCGGGACCACCGCCACCAGGGTTTCCCGGAACAAAGCCGCGCCGTGGATATTCCGAGCCTCCAGCGGCAGCGCGGGCGCAACGCTGGGCCGGAGCTGGGCGATCACCAGCACGTAAATGGCATAGAGGCCGGCCAGGATCAACCCCGGAACCAACGCTCCGGCAAACAGCTCGCCCACCGAGACGTTGGGCATCTGGCTCGAGATCACGATCAGCACCAGGCTGGGCGGAATCAGCTGCGCCAGTGTGCCGGAAGCGGTGATGATCCCCGTCGCCAGCCGGTGATCGTATTTGTAACGCAGCATCACCGGCAGCGAGAGGATGCCCATCACGATCACTGTCGCCGCCACGACTCCCGTCGCAGCCGCCAGCAGGGTTCCGACGATGACCACTGCCAAAGCAAGGCCACCGCGCAGCGGTCCCATCAGAAGTCCGATCGTGGTCAGTAGCCGCTCGGCCAGCCCCGATTTCTCAAAGATGGCTCCCATGAACACGAAGAACGGAATCGACACCAGCACAAAATTGGCCAGGCCATCGGAGAACCAGCGGTTGAAAAGGAGGTTGAGGTTCGCCAGCGGAAACACATCGAGCAGGATCCCCAAGATCGAGAAGACAATCGCTGTGCCCGCAAATGAGAAGGCGACGGTGTACCCGGCCAGGAGAAGACCGAGGAAGATGGCGAACATGAAGATCGCCAGCCATTCGAGACTCACGTTGACTTGACCGTCATTCAGTCATTCGATTCGCAGCGGCTCTTCGTGTTCCTCGATCTCGACCAGTTCCTCGTGTCCTCGCAGGATGATGATGAGCTTGACGACTTCCGCCAGAGCCTGGAGGAAAAGAATGCCCATGATGACGGCGATCAGGGTCTTGATCGGGTAGTAGGGCAACCCTCCTTCGGGCGAGGTCTCGCCGGCGCGCCACGAGGAACGAGCGGCCGGATAGGAGATGTAGATGCCGAGCAACGCAAATGGAATCAAACCGACGAAATGACCGATGAGGTCGATCCATGCTTTGCGATGAAGGCTTTGTTTCGTGTACCAGAAGTCGACCCGCACGTTGATCTGGTGTTTGAGCACATAGGGCAGTGCAAACAAGAAGATCAACCCGTATACATACCACTGCGCCTCGATCACCTCGTTGGTGGTGAGCCGGGCACCAACCAGCTCTCCGACATAGCGAAGGATCACGTTGAGGATGCCAATGATCACGAGGACGGGAACGAGATATGCCGCCAAGATGCCAAGCCACTCCGAGAGGCGATCCATCGCCCTTTGAAAGGCCTGGGCCGCTCGCAGTAAGGGTCCCACGGGTCGATCGGTCCTTGAGCTGTTGGCAGTAGCGGTCAACCCCCTCCTTTCGGCCGGTCGCCGAGCATAACTATCACAAGGGCGGCGGGTCGGTGATGGCGAAGGAGTGCTGTCGCCAAGCTTCGTACACGGCGATGGAGGCGGCATTGGCAAGGTTGAGACTGCGTACCCCGGGCTGCATGGGAATTTGGACCACGTCGGTGACGAAGGGAGCCCGCATCACATCTTCGGGTAGGCCAACCGACTCCGGACCGAAAAGGAGGCTGTCGCCAATCTCATAGTCGATGTCGCTGTATCTCGTATCACCCTGGTTGGAGAAGGCAAAGATTCGCCGCGGGCGCGCATCGTTGATCCATGCCGCCACACCCTGATGGGTGACAACCACGGCACGATCTCGGTAATCCATGCCCGCCCGGCGGAGCCTCGAATCGTCAAGTGCGAATCCGAGCGGCTCGATGAGATGAAGGCGGCAGCCGACGTTGGCCGCCAGGCGCATGCAGGCGCCGGTGTTGGGGGCGATCTCCGGTCGATAGAGAACCAGATTGAACAGCAGTGCCTCAGCCGGCGAGGAGGCGCAGGGCTACCGCTTCGGCCAGAATCGACTTCTCCAGATCACCGAGGTGCTGGCTTTCGTTGGGGCCGTGAAAAGCCGACGTTGGATCTCCGGCGCCGATGAGGATCACCGGGGCACCGGGCATTTGCTCAGAGAACGCGGCGACGAAAGGAATCGAGCCGCCCGATCCCATCTCGACTGGGGGAGTGTCCCAGACCATTGCCATTGCCTGCCGAAAAGCTTCGAAGGCCGGAGCATCGGTCGCGAGGGCGAAGGCATCGCCAAAGCCATCGGAACGCACCACCAGTTCCGCCCCCCACGGAACGTTCGCCTCTAAATGGCGGCGGAGGGCCTCCTCGGCCGCTTTGCCATCCTGGCCTGGGGCGAGCCGCATCGAAACCTTGGCGGATGCCACCGGCACCAGTTGGTTGATCGCCTCCGAGATCCGGGGAGCATCGATCGCCAGCACGGAGATGGCGGGCTTTGACCACATGCGGCTGGTCCAGCCGCCATCACCGATCGACTTCAATCCCGCCACCGCTCCCGCCTGCTGCCTTACCTCGTCTTCGGTGAGGTCGAGCGGGTCGCTCTCGAAAGCCACCAGGCCGGGGACAACGACATTGCCCCCTTCGTCGTGGAGGGTGGCCAGCAATCGACAGAGGGTGGTGATGGCGTCGGGGAAGGCGCCGCCGAATTGGCCCGAATGCACGGCTGAGCCCAGGGTTCGCACCTCGACGACGCAGGCTGTGATGCCGCGCAGGGAAGTGGTGATAGCCGGAACTCCCACGCGCCAAGTGCCGGCGTCGGCGATCACGATCACGTCCGAGCGCAGTTGGTCCGAAAACTTGTCGAGGAAATCCTCGAGGTGACTCGATCCCACTTCTTCCTCCCCCTCGAAGAAGAACTTGACCCCCACCGGCGGCTTCCCGCCGAAGGCGCGCAACATCCCCAGATGCATGATGACGCCCGACTTGTCGTCAGACGATCCCCGGCCGTAGAGCCGGCCATCGCGCTCGAAGGGCTCGAAAGGACCCGTCTGCCACTCCTCGACTGGGCCCGGTGGCTGGACGTCGTGATGGGCGTACAACAGGACGGTGGGGGTTCCGGGAGGCCCCGCAACCTCTCCATACACTGCGGGGTGAGCTCCCTCCAGCTCGAGCAGCTGGACCCGGTCGGCTCCGGCCTCCTTCAGGAGGCGGGCCACCGCCTCGGCCGAGCGACGGACCTCGACCGCCGGGTAGGAAGGAGCGCTGACCGAGGGGATCCGGACCAGGTCGGCGAGAGTCTCCTTCATGTGCGCGAAATCGTCGGCGACAGCTTGGCGAAGATCTTCATGCATGTCGTCGAGGCTACCGGCGATTCTCAGCCCACGGCGAAGTCCAAGAGCTCGTCGAAAGTGAGAGCAAGCCCGCGTCCAAAGGCCGCCTCGAACTCTTCTTTGGTGAGACGCTCCATGACCGCGACTTGATGACGCTCGAAGACCTTTTGCTCGTGAGGCAGTCGCTTCCTGCCTCGGAGCAGCTGCTCAGACCCACCGAGCAGCACTGCCGCCCTCTCGGCGGAGCCCGCCGCCAACTCAAAACCCGCGACCTCGACAAACACTTCCACCATGACCACCGCGATCGAGCGATAGTCAGCCAGTTTCCTGAACTCGGTGCCCCACGTCTCCTTGATTTTGGCCAAGGCACGCTCCGGGTTCCCGTTCCTACCCATCACCAGTGCCGCCACGATGTCCTGTCGGCCGGGAGCACTCGGGATGTGGCCCAACTCAGAAAGGCGCTTGGAATAGTCGTTGGCTCGGTCCAGGTCGTCCACGAACAGTGCTTCGAAAAATGCGGTGGTAAGGCCGTTGCTCAGCATCTCCATCGACCCTGTCTTCTCTGCGTATTGCACGGCCGCATCGAGCAGGCGACCTCCCTTTTCGATGTCCCCGGTGGCGTTGGCGAGAGATGCCAGCTCCTGGGAGGCGAACGCCATACTTTGCAGGTCGTTGCGCGCCTCTGCGGTGGCGAGTTCCTCGGCAACGAGCTTTGCGCCGACTTCGTAATCGCCTCTTCGAACGGCGGCCATGGCCAGATTGTGGATGGCCGCCATAGTGAGCTCGGGATGGTTTCCCTGGCGCAAGGTCGCCAGCGCTATTTCCAGGTGACGGCGGCTCTCTTCCAGGTCTCCGTGGAGCAGGGCCAGGGTTCCGGCGCCCAGGTGGGCCCGCCCCCAAGAGTCCTGGTCGGCGGGCCCGAGGTTCACAGCTTGCTCAAGCCATTCGCGGCCTTCTTCGGAATAATGGCGGATCATCCAGAAGCGGTAAAGGGTTCCGGCTAGCCCCTGAGCCAGGTCCGTCCGCCCGGCGTCGATCGACCACCGCAAGGCTTGTCGGAGGTTGTCGTGGTCGATTTCAAGCCGCTCCTGCCAGACGATCTCATCGACGCCGCGGACATGGGGTAGAGCAGTCTCGGCAAAATCTCGGAAATACAAAGCGTGCGCCTCGCGCACGACTTCGGTGTCGCCCCCGGCGAGACGTTCCCGCCCGTACTGCCGAAGCGTCTCCAGCATTCGATAACGGACGCCGTCGCGACCCTCGGCCGCGACCACCAGTGACTTGTCCACCAAGTGGGAAAGTAGGTCGAGAACCCGATGAGCCTCGAGGGGTGGGCTGGCGCACACGGCTTCGACTGCCTCAAGAGTGAAGCCCCCCTGGAAGACCGAAAGACGCTCGAAAAGCACCTTTTCCTGCTCGTCGAGCAGGTCGTAACTCCAGTCGATCGCAGCCTGCAATGTCTGCTGACGGGGGAGTGCGGTACGGCTCCCGCCTGTGAGTAGACGGAAGCGATCGTCGAGCCGGCTGGCAATCTGCTCAGGGGAAAGTATCCGCAGGCGCGCTGCGGCCAATTCGATGGCGAGCGGCATTCCATCAAGGCGATGGCACAGCGATGCCACCGCCCGGGCGTTTTCGGACGTGACCCGGAAGCCGGAGCGGACGGCCTCCGCCCTGGCGGTGAAAAGCCGCACGGCATCGAAACGAGAAATGACTTCGGCAGGCTCGTTCATGTCGGGAAATCCCATCGAGCGCAGGTGATAAGGAACCTCGCCCGCGACCCCCAGCATCTCGCGACTCGTGGCCAGGATCCGTATCCGCGGTGCCGCCGCGAGCAGTCGCTGGGCAATCCACGCGGAGGGATCGAGGACGTGTTCGCAATTGTCGAGGATCAAGAGCAATTCGAGGTAACGCAGATGATCAATCAGTACGTCCTCCAGCGTTTGACCGGATTGCTCCCGAACGCCGAGGGTGGCTGCTATCGCTCGGGCGACGCCGTCCGGCTCGGCGACAGGAGCCAACTCGACAAACCAAACTCCGTCGGGAAACGCATCAAGTAATGAAGTTGCTGCTTGGAGGGCAAGGCGGGTCTTGCCTGAGCCGCCCACTCCGGTCACGGTTAGGAGACGCGATCCAGAGACCAGCTTGATCGCCTCTTCGAGCTCCTGGTCCCGACCCACGAAGCTCGTCGGCTGCGAAGGCAGGTTGTTGGCGGCCGCGAGCGACCGTCCAAGCTCGCCGGCGGGTTCCAGCCGGGCATGAACCGCCTCAAAGACTCGCTCGGCGGCGGAAAGATCACGGAGTCGGTGTGTGCCGTGACTTCTGAAGCGGACCTCCGCCGGGGGCTCATCCTTCACCAGACCATGGATCGCCTCGGTCAGCAGCACCTGCCCGCCCGAGGACAGGGCTAACAGCCGGGCTGCCCGGTTGAGGGCAGGGCCGAAATAGTCGCCGTTGCGTTCAGACGCCACACCTGAATGAAGCGCCATCCTCACCCTCAGACTGAGGTTCCCGGGCCACTTCTGTGCGGCCAGCGCAAGCTGGGCGTCGATGGCCGCGGCCAGACCCTCGGCCGGTCGGTGAAACGCAGCGGTGAAGGAGTCGCCTGCGGTCGAGAACACATGGCCACCGTGCGCTTCCATGGATTGGCGCACGAGCTGGTCGTGGATCTCGACTGCCTGAGCC
>JAICPP010000155.1 GCA_025929805.1 Gemmatimonadales bacterium
GAGGACCTCGCCGTCCCGGTTCCCCAGTATGTTGGTGGAGTACCAGCCCGCCACCCCCAACATCCGCGCCTTGAACATCGGAGCGAGCACGGTCTTCACCATGGTCTGACCGGTCTTGAAGTCCTTTCCCCCGATCGGCACGCCCTTGCTCTTGGCCAGCTGCTCCATCGCCGGGAAATCGCACGTGAGGTTGGGTGCGCCGTTGGCAAACGGGACTTTCTCCATGATCGCCGCGTAGGCGTACAGCATCGACGGAGCGATGGTTGGATCGTTGGCGTCGATTGCCTTCTCGAAGGCCTCCAACGTCCAATGGGCGGGACCGGGACTGATGAAGATCTCGGTAGATGCGCACCAGATCATGACCAGGCGATTGCACTGGTTCCTGGCTTTGAAATCGCGAATGTCCTTGCGGAGGGCTTCGGCGAGGTCGCGCTTACTGTTGCCCGGCTTGACGTTCGTGCCTTCGAGCCGCTTGACGTAGGCCTGGTCGAAGACCGCGGCCATCGGTTTGATGCTCTTGAGGAAGCCGGCGATCGGCTCGATGTGCTCATGCCGATCCAACACGCCCGCCTGGAGGGCGGCTGCATAAGCGTCGTCCGGCACCGGATCCCACGCGCCAAATACCAGATCCTCGAGCGCGGCCAACGGCACAAAGTCCCGGATCAGCGGGGCTCGCTTTTCGGTCCGTTTGCCCAACCGGATGGTGCCCATCTGGGTGATGGAGCCCATTGGCCGGGCCGTCCGGCGGCGTACGTTTTCCACCCCTGCGATGAACGTCGTCGCGACCGCGCCTAACCCCACACACAGGACCCCCAGCTTCCCCTCAGCGGGGGGGATCTGCCGGACTGCTCCTTCAGCCACTGCTGTGTCCCTTGGCGAACGGATCCAGGCGCGGGTGCTTTACCCGCCTCACCTCCTCCGCCTGCTGAACCGCTTCGGCATGCATCAGTTCCTCGGCTTCAAGCGCCTCATCCACCAGCCCGGCGTGCCGATGCACGTACACGAAGCGCTGGACCACCGTGATGATCGACGCGAGCGCGAGCAGAGTAACCATGGCCTCGAGCAGCAGGGCGTGAGGGCCGGCACCCGCCACCAACGAAGCGATGCCAAGTCCCAGGACACGCTCGGCCCGCTGAGCAATCCCCACCTTGCAGTCCAACCCGAGGCCTTCGGCTCGCGCTCGGGCATAGGACACCAACAGGGAGCCCAGGATCGCTACCATGCACAAGATGATGGCCGGAACCCGGTACGCCACATCCGGCGCGGTGAGCAGGAAAGCACCGATCCCGATGAAGGTTGCCCCATCTCCGACCCGATCCAGCGTGGAGTCGTAGAAGGCACCGAAGCGCGTCACCATCGCTCCGCTTCGAGCCACTTGTCCATCCAGCGTGTCGGCCACACCGCTCAGCAACAACAACGCTCCCCCCAGACGGATGTGGCCGGTCGCGTAGGCGACAGCCGAGACCAGGACCAGTCCGGTACCCACCGTGGTGATGGTGTTGGGCCGCACTCCGGACCGGATCAACCGCTGTACCAACGGATTGACAGCCGCGTAAAACGGCTTCTCCAGCGCGTGTAGCAGCTTCACGATGAACTGTCCTCAGCAGTTGGAGCAGGGTTCCAAATTGCCGCGAAAGGATAACTGGCAGAACCGTTTAGGGCAATTACGAGCACCACGTCGAGCAGCGCATAACCCGGGCGTGAACCTTTCATGGCTCGCTATAAATCAAGGCCGGTTCACGCCGCATCCGAAACTGCCTCAGTCCCTCCTGCCACCCTCGAATGATATTCGCCGGAGCCGATCCCGCCTCGATCTGTTTCCGCAGGGTGCTTCCTCCAGCCAGGCGATCGAAGTGCGCCTGGATCCAGGAGAAAGACTCCCGGTGAGCCGACTTTACGGCCGACAGAAGGTACACGGCTGTAGTAGTAGGATCGTAGGTCGAGCGGTCGGTCACCTGCAGCCGAATTCCCCGAACCGCCACGTCGGCGAACTTGGCGTCGCCCGGTCTTCGGGGGGTGAACTCCGCGGCATTGAACCGCACGCCTGGAAGTCCGGCTGAACGCACCGCCGACAGCACCGCACCGGTGTCGAGCCAGGGGGCCCCGATCTGCTCAAACGGGGCGTCCGAGCCGCGCCCGACCGATAGATTGGTCCCCTCGAAGAGACAGAGTCCCGGATAGTGGAACAGACTCTCCACCGAGCGGAGGTTGGGGCTGGGTGGCACAAACGGCAAGCCGGTCTCGTCCATGGCGAGGGAACGGCGCCATCCATCGGCAGGAACGACGACCAGTGAGCCGGCAATGTGGAGATCGGAGGCGGCCAGGCGGGCCAGCTCGGCCAGGGTCATGCCATGTCGCATGGGAATGGCCAGGCTGCCCACGCTGGAGATAAAGGCAGGATCGAGCACGTTTCCCTGAACCAGGCCGCCGATCGGATTGGGGCGGTCGAGCATCACCACCGGTAGGCCACGCCGCGCCGCGGCACGCATGACTTCGATCGTAGTGGCCAGATAGGTATAGTAGCGCGCCCCCGCATCTTGTAGATCGACCACCATGATCTCGATGCCGGCCAGCATCTCGTCGGTGGGGGCAGAAGTTCGCCCGTAAAGACTGTAGATTGGAAGCCCAGTGGCCGAATCTTTCGATGACGCAACCAGAGCGCCTGGATCGGCCATCCCCCGAAAGCCGTGCTCCGGACTGAAGAGAGCCACCAGCTGGACCCCGGCGGCTCGCAGTCGCTCCACGTTGCTCACCCCCTGGGCATCCACGCCGGCCTGATTCGTGACCAGGCCGATCCGCCGGTTGCGGACCAGATGCAGACTGTCGGCCAGCAGGACAGCGATCCCGGGACGGACCCGAGCCTGCGCATTCTCAGCTGGGGCCTGCTCAGGGTCTCCGGCGCGTGCCGCGGTGCAGCCGAGCGACCACACTACGATTCCGCATAGGGCAAGAGAACGGTGCAATCCAAGTACCTCGCGTTGCTGGTCGTAACCTTGTGGGGCTGCGGACAGGCCAGTCCGGTCCCGCAACCTCCGCCCGCACAGTTTCCGCCCCAGCCTGCGCTGGCGGAGGTCGACGTGGATGACCTGCTCACGTCGCTTTCGCTGCGCGAGAAGATTGCGCAACTGGTGATGCCCTGGGTTGCCGGCAGCTACATGGCCTTCGATGATGAGACCTTCCGTCGGATGCAGGGTTGGGTGGATTCCCTTCAGATCGGCGGTCTCATCGTTTCTGTCGGATCGCCTCTGGATGTGGCAAACAAGCTGAATCGGCTGCAGGAGCGGTCCCAGCTTCCTCTGCTGATCGCGTCCGACCTGGAGGCCGGCACGGCGATACGCCTGAACGGGGGCACACCGTTCCCTCCCAATATGGGTATAGCGGCCACCGGCAGCGACTCCGATGCCTACGAGCTCGGCCGCATCACGGCGCTGGAAGGCCGCGCCGTGGGCATCCATCTCGCGTTCGCACCGGTGGCCGACGTCAACAACAATCCTGCCAACCCCATCATCAATGTGCGTTCATTCGGAGAGGACCCGCATGCCGTCGCGCGGCTGGTCGCGGCGGAGATCCGGGGACTCCAAGAACACGGGATGATGGCCGCGGCAAAGCATTTCCCGGGACATGGGGACACCGGGACCGACTCGCATATTTCCCTGCCGGTGCTCGCGTCTACCTGGCCCCGCCTGGATACAGTAGAGCTGGTTCCCTTCCGCAGTGCCATCGCCGCAGATGTTGCCGCCGTCATGTCTGCCCACATCGCCCTGCCAACTTTCGACGGAGGTCAACTCCGGCCCGGGACCGTGGTGCCCAATATCCTGACCGGCCTGCTGCGGGATTCTCTTGGCTTCAACGGATTGGTGGTAACCGATGCGCTCAACATGGGCGGGATCGCGTCCCAGTATGGAGCGGAGGGCGCCGTCCGCGCCTTCCTCGCCGGCTCCGACTTGCTGCTGCAGCCGGCCGATCCGAAAACAGCAATCGAAGCCATGGTTGCCGCCGTGGCCCGGCGCGAAATTTCGGCGGAGCGGCTGAACCGATCGGTCAAGCGGGTGCTCGAGATGAAGCGCCGCCTGGGACTCTTTGTTCAACGAAAGGCTCTGCTCGACAGCATTCCCTTCATCGTGGGCCGAGCAGAGTTCCAGGAAGCGGCGCGGAACATGGCATCTCGTTCGATCGTGCTCGTGAAGGATGTCGGAGGCACGGTTCACAGCCTCAAGAACGCGCGGCCCCCGCTCACGCTGGTCACCTATGCCGAGGAGAATAATCGCTCGGTCGGGAACGTCCTCGCATCCGAGCTCCGCAGCCGCGGCTTTGCCGTGACCACGTTCAAGCTCTGGCCGGCGAGCGGACCCGCCAGCTACGATTCCGCCGCCTCCAGCATCGAGCGCAATCCGGTTACCCTGTTCGCCGTCTCGGACAAGCCGACGGAATCGCGCGGAACCCTCGGCCTTCCCGAGTCGATGATGTCGCTGATGGCGGCGACTGCGCGGGCTCGTTCCACAATCCTGATCTCCCTCGGCAATCCCTATCTCATCAGTGCCGTTCCCGAGGTCGGATCATACTTGATCGGCTGGCGGTCCAACGCCGTGACCGAGCAAGCGGTCGGCCGCGCGCTGGGTGGGGCAACCTCCATTACCGGGCGGCTTCCGATCTCCATACCGCCGGACTATGCCCGAGGATGGGGCATACGACGGCGGGTCCAGTGAACCGGGCGGGCATGGCCCTGTTCACGTGGGTGGTGGCCGCGTGTTCGCCCACCCATGTCGATTCACCTGCTCCGGTTTCGCCGCTGATGCCTGACTGGCATCCCGTCACTCGCTTTCTGGATTCCGCAGTGTCTGCGGGGGCCGCGCCAGGTGCGGTCCTGGCTGTTACCCATCGGGGCATCCGCTTCGTGCACGGCACCGGACAGCTCGGTGCCGATCTACCGGCGGCGGTCGACGGCAGCACGATCTACGATCTGGCTTCACTCACCAAGGTGGTCGGACTGACCAGCGCGGTCATGGTCGCCGTGATGGAAGGAAAGTTGGATCTGGACGTGCCGGTACAGCGCTATGTGCCCCGGTTTGAAGGCCCCGGCAAACAGCGGGTAACCACGCGCATGCTCCTGGCACATGCCGCAGGCCTCCCGGCGTGGCGTCCCCTGTTCCGTGAAGTGGCCGGCCGCGATGCAGCATTTGCCCTGGTCGACAGCATACCGCTCGAGGTGGAGCCGGGCACCCGGGACCTGTACTCCGACCTCGGCACAATCGTTCTCACCCAGGTCATCGAGGGCGTGTACGGTGAACGACTCGACTCCTTTCTCGTACGTAGAGTGCTCCAGCCATTGGGAATGACATCCACCGGCTTTCTCCCCCCAGCCGACTGGCACGAGCGGATTGCCCCCACCGAGCTCGATCCCTGGCGAGGCCGGATACTGAGGGGCGAGGTGCACGATGAGAACGCCGCAATCATGGACGGGGTTTCGGGACACGCGGGGCTGTTTGCGTCAGCCGAGGATTTGCTCCGGTTTTCGGAATGGATAATTGAGCAATGGTACGGCGGTACGCCGGTACGGCGGTCGGGGTCTCACGCCGAACCTACCGCCGTTCCGACGTTCCGCCGTTCCGCCGTTCACGAGTTCACCAGTCGGCAGAACCTCATCCCCGGCTCCAGCCGAGCCCTGGGCTGGGACACCCCTTCTCCCGGCAGTAGCGCGGGCCGCTTCCTCTCACCGCGCAGTTTTGGTCACACCGGGTTCACCGGTACGTCGCTCTGGATCGATCCCGATCATCAACTTGCCATCGTGTTGCTCAGTAACCGGGTGAATCCGACGCGAGAGAATCAGCGTTGGACCCCAGTACGCGCTGCCGTCTCGGATCTGGTGATGACCACCCTCGTCGAGGACGCTCCATGACCCTCCTGGTTTCCGACTGGCTCATCCTGGGGCTCTACTTCGTTATCTCAGCGGCCATCGGGTTCGCCTATACCCGCAAAGCCAGCCGATCTCTGGCCGAGTACTTCGTGAGCGGCCGCAGTCTCCCCTGGTGGCTTGCAGGCACGTCCATGGTGGCCACCACCTTTGCAGCCGATACCCCCCTGGCAGTGGCCGGGTTCGTGGCCAAGTACGGCGTGGCCGGGAACTGGCTGTGGTGGAACGGAGCATTCTCGGGAGTACTGACGGTGTTCTTCTTTGCCCGTCTTTGGCGCCGGGCCGGGGTGCTCACCGACGTAGAGTTCGCCGAACTGCGTTATGGCGGACGGCCCGCAGCAGTTCTGCGTGGATTCCGGGCAATCTATCTCGCCATTCCCATCAATCTGATCATCATGGGATGGGTCACCCGGGCGATGGTCACCATCCTCGAGGTGACTCTCCAGGTGAACCCCTGGCACGCCGCCATCCTGCTGTTCGGAGTGACCGCTCTATACAGCGTCTTCTCCGGGCTGTGGGGGGTCATTGTAACCGATGCGTTTCAGTTCGTCGTCGCGATGGGTGGAACCATTCTACTCGCCGTGCTCGCGGTAGACTCGATAGGCGGAATGGATGTCCTCATCGCGAAAGCGTCGGCTCACTTCGGCTCGACGGAGGCTGCCTTCGGCGTTCTGCCTCCAGTAAATCAGGCCTGGCTTCCCCTCTCTACCCTCCTGATTTTTCTCTGCGTGCAATGGTGGGCTGCATGGTATCCCGGACAGGAGCCGGGGGGCGGGGGCTACGTGGTTCAACGCATCCTGTCGGCCAAGGATGAGCGGCACGGGCTGCTGGCCACCTTGTGGTTTACCATTGCCCACTACGCGTTGCGGCCCTGGCCCTGGATCCTGGTCGGATTCGTCGGATTGATTCGATACCCTGGTCTAGCCAACCCGGAGGAAGGCTACGTCAGAGTCATGGTCGACGTCCTCCCCTCCCCGTTCAAGGGCCTTCTCCTGGCTGCTTTCGCCGCGGCCTACATGAGCACCATCAGCACACACCTGAACTGGGGTGCTTCCTACCTGGTAAACGTTGTTTACCTCCGCTTCGTGAAGCCCAATGCGAGCCCTCGGGCTCAGGTCATTGCCTCCCGGGCAGCCACCGCAGTGCTGATGGTGTGCTCGCTGATCGTAATGAGCTTTCTCAGCAGTGTGGAGCAGGGCTGGAAGATCCTCATTGGACTGGGCGCCGGAACCGGGCTGGTCTTCATTCTCCGCTGGTATTGGTGGCGGGTGAACGCCTGGTCCGAGATCAGTGCCATGATCGCCTCGTTCGTGACCTCGATGCTGCTGGCCCGCTACGGATACACCTTGGATGATCTGTCGCGTCCTACCTATGCCATGACCATGCTGATCACCGTCGGGGTAACTACCGCAGTTTGGTTGACCGTGACATTCGCCACCCAGCCCGAGACTGCAGAAACGCTGGACCGGTTCTACCGGCGGGTTCGTCCCGGGGGTCCAGGGTGGCGTCCGGTTTCCCGCAGGCTCGGTTTCGAGGGTGACACCATCCCGGGCGGAGCGCTGTCTTGGGTCAACTGGGTGGCCGGGCTGGCAGCGGTATACTGCGCGGTGGTCTCCCTGGGGTCATTGCTCACCGGGTCCGGAGTCAAAGGAGCGCTGTACGCGGCTGCTGCCATCGGAGCTTTCGCATTGATTCAGCGTAATTTGCGAGCCGATGATCGGCTCGCGGCCAGCGTTGACAGAACCCGAGGCGCCAACTTAGGTTTCTCTCAGTCCAGCTGACGGTTTTCTGACAGTGGTTGTCGGTTTAAAGTAAGATCACAGAAGGAGTTAGCATGAGCGGTGTCGAGCAGCAGTCCCCCGCCACGGGATTTACTCTGACACTCACCGGCCGGGCGGCTGAAGAGGTCCAAAAGTTCATCACCCAGGAGCAGGTTCCGGCCGAATCGGCGGGACTCCGCGTGAGCGTGCTGCCGGGCGGCTGCTCCGGCTTCAAGTACAGCCTGAACATCGAGGAGCGGCCATTGGAGGACGACATGGTCTCCGAGATCAATGGCGTCCGGGTGTTCGTCGATGGGTTCAGCGCCCAATACCTGAGCGGTGTCACCATCGATTAC
>JAICPP010000102.1 GCA_025929805.1 Gemmatimonadales bacterium
CGGTAATCGCCGATGTATTCCCGGGTAGCCTGGTGGCACAGGATCAGGCCATCAGGACAGGAGCCGTGAAGCAGGCCCAGGGTCACCGCGGAGTACCCGGGATGATTGATACTCCCCTGACCCTCGACCAGGACGATGTCCGCGCCGTCGCTACCCTGCAGCACCAGCCTCTCGGCTGCGCCCGCCATGAAATCGGCCACCACGGCATCGACCGCAATGCCCCATCCCTCGATCATGATGCCGGTCTGTCCGGTGGCCACGAAGCGGGTACGGAGACCGGCGGCATTCAGCTCCCGGGTGAGCTGAAGCTGAGCCGTCATCTTGCCCACGTTGCAATCGGTTCCCACCGTGAGGACCACATAGGGATCCACTGCCTTGGCCGCCCCCGAGGCAACTGGAAGGTCGGGAGGAGGCTTCCGCAGGTCGAAGATTCTCCTCTGGCCGGCCCGAGCCTTGGCCGCGAGCAGGGGGTCGTCCCCCAGGAAGGTGTGCAGCCCACTCCAGACATCGCAGCCGGCGTCCAGAGCCTCTGCCAACCAGCTCCGCCATTCTTCCGGTAGCCTGCCGCCCTGGGGAGCGATTCCGACCAGCACGGCGTCGGGGCGCAACGCGAGGCCTTCCTTCATGGATGGCACGATGGGGATGTCGCCCCCAAAGCCCAGGATCTGTTGAACGGTCTTGCCGGCCTGCTGCCGGTCCAGTACACCTACCGTGCGCTCCGGCAGGTAGCGTATGACCGAGTTGGCCGTCTTCGAGGTCATGGGACCGAAGTCGCCATCGGCCAGGATGAGAAACCGAGGAGCTGGCATTTACGGAGTGACCGGCTGGGTTGTTATGGCGGGCTCGGCGTCCACCGCTATGGTACCGGCCGGTTTGACTTCGCTGATCGGATCGCCGTAAACCTCGCCCAGCAGAATGTGCCGGATCAGCACCATGACGAAGGCGAGGATCGGCACCGCGACGATCAATCCTGCCAGGCCGAACAGCTTCCCGATCAGGAGTACCCCGGCGATCGTGATCACCGGCGGCAGATTCACCTTTCGCTCCATCACCACCGGTGCCACGAAGTTCGCTTCCACCAGATGAACTCCAATGCCCAGTGCGGTCACCGCCACCGCCTTGCCCAATCCGGCCACGCCCAGCGCGAACAGCGCTGGAATCAGGGTGGAGAACAGCGTACCGAAGAAGGGAACGATCGCAGCAATGCCGGCAAACATCCCAAAGGCCAGGAAGTAGGGCACCTTGAGCATCCACAGGCCGAGGGTGGTGAGCACGGCCAGAACGATCATGGCAATGATCTGGCCAACTACCCAGGCGTGAAGGGTCAGCTTGAGGTCGTAGAGGATGACGCGGGCGAGCGGGCGGCGCGCCGGCGGAATGAGGGCCACCAGGCCCTCGACGTACACCCCTGGATTCCTGACCAGATAAACGGCCATGACCACAACGCTGACGGTGATGATGACGAGCTCGAGCCCGCCCTTGAGGTACGGGACTACCGCGCCGCGGAGAAATCCGAACATCTCGCTGATCGAGGTGGCCAGCAGCCCGGGAGACCCGCCCTCGCTGACGCCGCGTCCAAGCACGGGGATGCTGCGAAAGAGGCGAGTGATGCTCTGGTCGAGATCCGTGAGATATCGCGGGAGGTTGGCGATGAGGTCCTGCACCTGTCCAGCCACCGCAGGGGCGATGAGGAATACCACGCCCACCAGAGCGCCCAGGCTCAGGGCCAGACCGGCCGCCAAGCCGACGGCAGGGGGCACACCGAGCCGCTGTTGCAGAGAGTTGGAGACGGCATTGAGGTAGACGGCCAGAATGATGGCCAGGAATAGCACCAGCAGGACATCAACCGTGCGGATGAGGAGGGCGACTACGATAACGACGAGGAGAATCCAGCCGAGCGGGAACCCTCGCCGCCGTTCGGCTTCGGCTGGCACCATCAGCGGGCCTTCCCCTCGTCTCCTTCCTCGATCAGCTCGGCATCACGCACGTCGCCCCGGCCGCTCCCGAGTTGCTTGGAATCGGCAGGGCGGCCCGGTTGCAATATCCCCATCTTGGCCTTGAGCTCGAGCAGCTGCTGATCGGAGCTACCCTTGTATTCCAGAGCCTCGAACTGTCGGGCCAGATGGTCACCGGAAACCTCCTCGTTGAGCTCGGCGGCCGCCAGTGCCTTTCGCTCGGTGGCTTCGATTCGTTCGGCCATGCGCTCGAACGATTCGAAGGCGCTCTTGTCGGCGAGGCCCGACATGGTTTCCTGAATCCGCTGCTGGGCTTCTGCCCGCTTGGAGCGCGCCACTAGGATGTTCTTCTTTCGCTTGGCCTCCTCGATCTTGTCGTTGAGCTGGCGCAGGGAAAGCTTGAGCTGCTCGGTTTCGGCCTTGTGCCGGAGCCAGGTCTCATGCAGCTGCTGAGCACTCTGCAGCTGCTCGTTGTAGCGGCCGAGCGCCTGCTTGGCCAGGTCATCGCGCCCTTCCTGCACGGCCATCATGGCGCGACGCTCCCAGTCCTCAGCCTGTTTCTTCAGGGCCTCGGCGTCGGCCTGGAGCTTTCGCTCATCGGCGATCGCGGAGGCCACCTGCTGCTTGGCTTTGGCCAACTGGGTCTTCATATCGAGAATCAACTGATTCAGCATCTTCTCGGGGTTTTCGGCCCGGGAGATGAGATCGTTGATGTTCGACCGCAGCATGGTGGAGAGACGGTCAAAGATTCCCATGACACTTCACCTTTCGCGGTAGGGGGCGAGCGCGGTAAGGTGCGAGGCCAACGCCAGGGTGATGGAGTCGAAGCTCGCCTCGAACTCGCTGTAGTCGAGGTCCTCCAGCTCGAGCGTATCGGTCAGCACCACGTGATCGCCTTCCAGTCCGTAAGACCCGTGGACCAACTCCCGCGCGTTGTATTCCAGCAGTTGACGGAACAGCTCGCCCCGGCGCGGCTCGCTGGCCGGCAGCTCCATCACCCGAACCCGCAGAATCACCACTGGCGGAGCATAGTGCACCACCACTTCCGCATCGTCCGCCGTCCGGGTGAGCCAGAGGTTGGGCTCGATCTCCTTGACAATCAGGCTTCCCCCGTCCAGACGGTCGAGAAAGGACTGGATGTCTTCACGGGTGATCATCGCTCTGCTCCCCGGGGCAACTGGTTCGCTGGTGGGCTGTCCGTGAGGAGCCGCTCGGCGAAATCTAGCCGCTCCTCGACCTCGGCCAATCGGCGTCGGAGATCGTCCATCTCGTCTGTGACGTGCGCACCCATCTCCTCGACCTCCGCTCGGGCGTGAGTATAGGCGCGCCCCGAGAGGCGGCGCCCTAGCGCCTTGCCGATCGGCCCGAAAAACAGGCCCAAGGCAGCGGCACCGATCGCGAGAAACATCGCGAGCTCGCCTGGGGGGCTCACCGGCCGCTCCCTTCGGTGGGGATGCCGATACGTCCCGGTGGTTGAGCTTGGGCCAGTAGCCGCTCGGTGAAGTCCACCCGTTCCTCCAGCTCAGCTACCCGGGTGTGGAGTGCATCCACCTCACCTAGTTTCATCTGCAGCTGTTCCACCTCCCCCCTGAGCGCGGGATCTCCTCCGGCCTTGCCTTCCAGGCGGCGCCCGAAGGCTCGCATGATCGGCCACAGGATGATGACCCCTGCGGCCAGGGCTGCAATCACGATCAGCAGGAGGATCGGAGGACCACCATCGCTCATGAACAGCAGGTTGGGGTCGAACTCCGGCCCTGGCGGCGTGGGCGGCGTGGGCGGAACCGCTTGGAGTATCATCGGCTACTTTCTCCCTTCCCCAGCTCGCTGCGCTCGGCGCTGGTCGATAAGAGGCGTTCCGCAAAGTCTACCCGCTCGTGCAGTTCGGCCACCTCTTGCCGCAAGGCGTCCACCTCTGCCAGAAGCTCGGGGTCTTGAGCCGGCGGTGCACGGCCCCGAATGCGCTCGGCTAGCGCCTTTCCCACCGGGCTTATAGAAAGGAGGAAGAGAGTTCCACCCCCAAAAATGAACGTGATTGCAAATAGTCCTTCCATGTCCATCCCTGATCGAGCCCCTGACAGATGGCAAAACCACAATCGACCCGCACATACGAGCCGATCCCCCTGGTTGTTTCAGTGCGAAACGACCACCTTTAGCGGAGTAAGGGAAGGGCTAGACCAGCTCCACGGCTTGTATGGCGGCCAACGAAACCGCTATTTCGGTCTCGTCGTCGCCAGCCGGCCTCAGATACACCTCGTGGGCGGTGACGTGGGTGTCCACACTCAGAGGTACCCCCACGACTTCCGTCTGAGATGTCGTGGTGATGCGGACTAGCTGTTCGTGACCGCCGGCATACCCCAACAGGGCAACGATGTCCTCGTAGGTCATCTGGACTCCCCTGACGGTGGAACCCATAATCTAGGCTTCGTAAACGTGACTCGCCATGAGGACTTCTCTATGATGTTCACTCGCACGATCGCGGCGCTTGCACTCACTTTACTCCCCTGCTTCACCGCCGAAGTCGCTGCCCAGCGCCGAGCGCAACGACCGGGAGCGGCGGCGGGGGTGGCACTGAGCATCAGCGGGGAGATTGGAGGCAGGAAGTACCAAGCAAGTGGCAACGGAACCTGCCGGCATGCCCCCGACGCTTCGATCAACGGAGTCTCGGCGTCGTTGTGGATGGTTCAGTACGGGGGCTCCGGCGATACACCGCTCAAGCAGGTGAATCTGACCTTATGGCGCCCCAAGGATGGCGCCTCCGACCAGCTCTCCTTGAACGTGGAGACCAAATCCGGCCTCCATCGCATCGAGACCGGCGGGTCAGGTGAAAACCAGGGAGAGGGAGCGGTGGTGATCCTTCCCAACGGCCCCGGAGGACGGCTGGAGATCAGCGGCAAAGATGGAGAAAACAAGCCGATCAAAATCACCATTGACTGTCCCGCCTTCACTGGAATCGAAGCCGAAGGCGGGTGAGCTGCCTGATTAGCGGCCCCCTGCCGCAGCTCGCTCCGCTGGCGGGGATATCGGAGCAGCCCCTTTGAGGTGCTGATCGAGGTAACGCGTGATCAGCTCGAAGAGATGCTGCTGGGTGTTGCGACCCTGACAAATGCAGTGGGTACGATTGGGGTACGTCATCATGGTGAATGGTTTGTTCGCGGCCACGAGCGCGTTGATCAGCACCTCGCTGTTCTGGTAATGCACGTTGTCGTCACCGCTACCATGGACCAGCAGCAGATTGCCTCGGAGCCCGTTGACATACGTCAACGGTGAGCCGCGGTCGTAACCTGCGTCATTCTGGTCAGGAAGCCCATTGAAGCGCTCGGTGTACACGTTGTCGTAAAGCGACCAGTGAGTGACCGGCGAGACCACCACTCCGGTGCGGTAGAGGTCCGGATGCCGGAAGAGGACGTTCAGGCTCATGAACCCACCGTAGCTCCAGCCCCAGATTCCGATCCGTCCGGTGTCTACATAGGGTCGCCCTCCCAGCGCGCGCGCAGCGGTGGCCTGGTCCCGGGTCTCCACCACTCCGAGCTGTCCGTAGACGGCTTTGCGCCACCGGCGACCCAGCGGTGCCGGCGTTCCATGATTATCGACGCTGGCGACCAGATAGCCCTGCTGGGTCAGCATCAAGTGCCAGAGATAGTACCCGCCCCAGGAGTCCTTCACCGTGGATGAGCCCGGCCCTCCATAGACGTGAAACAGGAGCGGGTATTTCCTGGTGGAATCGAAGTCGGCTGGTTTCATGAGATAGGCCGGCATCCTCGCCCCGTTCTCCGCCGGAATGGAGAAGAATTCCGCGGTTCCCCTGCGCAGGGTGGTAACCCGGCGCCGGAGCGTCGCATTATCCACCAGCGTGCGGATCACCTGGTGACCCGGAAGGCGCACCAGCCTGATCACCGGCGGATTTCCAAAGCTGGAATAGGTCTCCAGCGCGTACCGGAAGCTGGGAGCCCTGTCGTATTCATGGGTGCCGGAGTCCGCTCTGGGTGAGAGGCGCTCCGGCTTGCCCTTGCCGTCGAGTCGCGCGCGGTAGAGGTAGCGCTGGGACGGCTGGTCCGGCGAAGCGATGTAGTAAAGCCAGCCGGTCTTCTCATCGGCCCCGACCACCTTCGAGACATCGTGGTCGCCGCGAGTCACCAGGCGAATGGACTTTCCGTCACGGGATACGATGTAGACGTGGTTCCAACCGTCTCGCTCGCTCACCCAGGTAAAGCTCTTCCCGCCCTGAAGCCAGGCCAGATCGTCGACCAGATCGACCCAGGTGCTGTCCCGCTCAGACAGAATGGTGCGCACCTTCCCGGACCTGACATCGCCTAGCATGACCTCGTTGGTGTTCTGCAGCCGATTGAGACGCTGGAGCACCACCTCATTGGAGTTGGCCGCCCAGTCCATGCGGGCGATATAGTGATTTCGCGGATCTCCCGGGATCTCCAACCAGCGGGTAGCACCGCCCGACGTGCTCACCACCCCCACACGGGCGGCAGAGTTGGCCTCTCCGGCCTTGGGGTATTGGACCGGTGTCACCCGGGAATAGAGTGAGTCGGTGTTGTTGATCAGACTGAAGTCTTTCACCTGGTCGGCGTCCAGCTGCCAATAAGCGATGCTGCGCCCATCAGGGCTCCAGCGCCACCCGTCGGCGTAGTAATTCATCAACTCCTCCTCATAGACCCAGTCAAAGGTGCCGTTGATCAGTGTCCGGGAGCCGTCCGTGGTGAGCGGAGTGATGTTGCCGGAGGTGAGATCCTCCACATACAGGTTGTTTTCGCGGACGTAGGCCACCCGACGGCCGTCGGGCGCAAACTTGGCGAACATCAGGGTAGATGGCTTGGCTGCCTCACCGCCGAGCTGCCACAATCGACCGGTGGCCCGCTCCAGGACCCAGTAGTCGCCCCGGGTGTTCAGGCGCCAGACCGGCCGGCTATTGGTGAAGATCAGCAGCATGCTGGTGTCGGGAGACCAGGCGTACTCCTCGACCGTCAGCGGGACACTGTCTCCTTGAGGTATGAACTGCCGGGCCGCAATCAGGACCTGCCTTGCCCCGCGCTCAGTGTCATAGCGGACCAGGTTCTGCCCTCGGGTATCGCGGGCCTGCTCCAACGTGGTGTACGAGGAGCCGTCACCCAGCCACCGCGCGGGCCCAAACGATTGGCTCTTGAACTCGGACGAGCCATATATCCGCTGAACCGTAAGCAGAGAGGAATCAGCCTGCTGCGCCTGTGCCGGAGTGGCGAAGACCAGAAGAGTAAGCAAAGCGGCGAGAGTGGTACGGATCACGAGACAGGCCTGCCACGCTAGAGGTAAAATACGCACAGCACCAGTCGCAGCGTTGCTACTGGACTGGCTCGGGGGTATCCCTTCAAGCAGAGAACACGGCAGCATTATACATCGAAGAAGTGAGAGTCACATGCTCGTGAAAAATCGGCGGAACCATTTCTTATCCTTTGTTTCCGCGATGCTACTCTCGGGTGCCTGCTCGAACCGGGCCGACCGGACTTCGGCAGCCGACACCGTCGCCTCCTCCGTTCCCAACGGCGCCACCGAAACGGCGGCGGCGCGGGTTGACACCGCCGCCGTGGTCGCGGCGCAGAGCGTTCCCATGAAACCACCTCCGAAGAAGCCTCCGGTCAAACCGAACATCGATCCCGGCCGGCACAGTCCTCCGGCCACCGCGCCGGTCGATTCCCCGCCCACCAAACAGCCTGCTCCGTCGAAGAGCCGGGATCAGGGGCTGACCTACGACGCAGCCACCAACACGGTGACGTTCGAGCTCATCGGGGGGCCCAACGGATTCCAATTCAACGGATACGCCAGTGGCGGTGCCACCCTCACCCTGCCTCCCAAGGCCAACGTGGTGATGAGCTTCGTCAACAAGGATGGCACTCCGCACAGCGCCGGGATCATCTCCGGAGAGGGGCCGCTACCGAACGCCGGAGGAGACGCAGCCATCCCCCGCGCTTACACGAATCAGTTGCTACAAGGGCTTCCCCAGGAAAGCGGCGACACAATGCGATTCCAGGTGCCGGAGAGCGGCACCTACCGGATCTTTTGTGGCGTGCCGGGGCATGGGCTGTCGGGGATGTGGATCTGGATGAAGGTGGATCCCGCCGCCAAAACGCCGTCGTTTGGGCCCACAAAGTCGTGAACGGGAAACGGTGAACGGTAAATGGGGGGTCAGGCGGCCCCGTTTACCGTTGACTGTTCACTGTTGACGCTTTTTGGAGAAACCGTCCCGTATAGCTCGCCTCCACCTCCGCCACTTCTTCCGGCGTTCCCACTGCAACCACCTGTCCACCCTGCTCACCACCCTCCGGCCCCAGATCGATGATCCAGTCGGCGGTCTTGATGACGTCGAGGTTGTGCTCGATCACCACCACGCTGTTTCCCTTGTCTACCAGACGGTGAAGCACCTCCAGCAGGAGACGGACGTCCTCGAAGTGGAGTCCTGTAGTCGGCTCATCGAGAATGTAGAGCGTACGGCCGGTGTCCCGCTTGGCCAGCTCGGTCGCGAGCTTGACCCGCTGAGCCTCGCCGCCTGACAGCGTAGTGGCCGCCTGCCCGAGGTGGATGTACCCGAGTCCCACGTCGTTCAGCAGCTCGAGCTTGTCGGCGATGCGGCGCTGGTTGCTGAAGAACTCGAGGGCGTCCTCCACGGTGAGATCGAGCACGTCGGCTATGCTCCGCCCCTTGTAGCGAACCTCGAGAGTTTCCCGATTGTAGCGCCGGCCTTTGCAGACTTCGCAGGGCACATACACATCCGGCAGGAAATGCATCTCGATCTTGACCAGGCCGTCGCCCTGGCACGCCTCGCAGCGCCCGCCCTTTACATTGAAGGAAAAACGTCCCGGCCCATACCCGCGCATCTTGGCGTCGGGCAGTTGGGTGAATAGCTCGCGGATCGGGGTGAACAGTCCGGTATAGGTCGCCGGATTGGAGCGCGGCGTGCGTCCGATGGGACTCTGGTCGATGTCAATCACCTTGTCGATCAGATCGAGCCCCTCGATCCGGGTGTGGGCACCGGGTACGACCTTGGCGCGATAGAATTGGCGCGCCAGTGCCTGATACAGGATGTCGGTCACCAGGGTCGACTTACCGGAACCGGAAACTCCGGTGATGGCAACGAACAGACCGAGCGGGATTTCCACCGTCAGGTTCTTCAGGTTGTTGGCGCGGGCGCCGATCACCCGCAGCCGGTGGTCCGCCGGTGCCTCGCGCCGGCCGGGCGGAACCGGAATGCGCAGCTCGTCCCTCAGGTAGCGGCCGGTCAGCGAGACCGGATGATTGCGGATGTCTTCGACGGACCCTTCGGCCACCACCTCGCCACCGAAGCGTCCGGCCCGGGGGCCCAGATCGATGACATGGTCGGCAGCGTGGATGGTATCCTCGTCGTGCTCCACCACGATGACCGTGTTCCCCAGGTCCAGCAGCCCTCGTAGCGTGCTCAGCAGGCGCTCGTTGTCGCGCTGATGCAGCCCAATGCTCGGCTCATCCAGGATGTAGAGAACGCCGACCAGCCGGGAGCCGATCTGGGTAGCCAGGCGGATCCGCTGAGTCTCACCCCCCGAGAGTGACGTCGCCGCCCGTCCCAGGGTCAGATAATCCAATCCTACATCCCGCAGGAAGTGCAGCCGGTCGACCACCTCCTTGAGGATGGGGCCTGCGATCTCGGGATCGAGCCCTCCTCTCCCGTTGCCTCGCGAATCAGGCACTCCCCGCAGCGGAATGCTTTCGAAGAACTCGATGGCCCGATTGATAGGAAGGTCCACCACGTCGCCGATGCTGGTTCCGTGTACCAGAACCGAGAGGCTCTCCGGCCGCAGCCGCTTGCCCTGGCACGACTGGCACGGCTGTTCGATCATGAACTCCTCGAGTGTCGCCCGAACGCCGTCGCTGCTGGACTCGCGATAGCGCCGCTCCACGTTGCGCAACACTCCCTCCCATTCGGTTTCGTACTCACCACGTCCCCGCACACCATCGGTCTGAAACTTGAATTGGCCTGCCGCCCCATGGAGCAGCGCGTGCTTGGCGGCCTCACTGTGATCCGACCAGGGCGCATTGAGCTCGAACTTGAATGCCCGGGCCAGTGTGGGGAGAACGATCTTGCGCAGATAGCCGCTCGGCTCACCCCAGGGGAGAATGACCCCTTCCAGGATGGAGATGCTGGGATCGCCCAGCACTAATTCGGCATTTACCTCTTTCCGGGTGCCGACCCCATGACAATCGGGACACGCGCCGAACGGTGAGTTGAAGGAAAACTGCCGCGGCTCGAGCTCCGGCAGTGAAAGGCCGCAGGCTGGGCAGGAAAATCGTTCCGAAAAGATGGCGGAGTGGCGGTCCGACTGTCCGCCGTACCGAACGACCTCGACAATTCCATCCGCCACCTTGAGCGCCGTCTCGATCGAGTCGTTGAGCCGCGAGCGGTCTGCCGGGCGGACGACCAAACGGTCCACTACTACCGCGATATCGTGGTTCTGCCGCCGATTGAGCGTGGGCACGGACCCCAGGTCGTAGATCTCGCCGTCCACTCGAACCCGCACGAACCCGCGTTTCCGAACGTCCTCCAGCAGATCGCGGAACTCGCCTTTGCGACCGCGCACCAGCGGAGCGAGAACCTCGATTCGGGTGTCCTCCGGCCAGCTCAGCACCGTATCGGTTATTTGGGCGGCGCTCTGCCGGGCGACCGGCGTGCCGTCATTAGGACAGTGAGGTACTCCGACGCGGGCCCAGAGCAATCGCAGGTAGTCGTAGATCTCGGTTACCGTACCTACCGTCGAACGAGGATTCTGACCGGTGGTCTTCTGCTCAATCGAGATCGCCGGTGATAGTCCCTCAATGGCATCGACGTCCGGCTTTTCCATGAGCCCAAGGAACTGCCTGGCGTACGCAGAGAGAGACTCGACATAGCGACGCTGTCCCTCGGCATAGATAGTGTCGAAGGCAAGCGACGACTTCCCGGAACCAGAGAGTCCGGTGATGACGGTGAGTCGATTGCGAGGGATCGCGACGGAGATGTTCTTGAGGTTGTGCTCGCGTGCGCCGCGGACCACTAGGTATTCTTGCGCCATAGCCCCGAAAGCTACCCGAAGCTCGAAGCTGGGGTCAACGGGCGGGGAGTCGGCAGACCACGGTGGCAGGTCAGCATCGCCGTTCGCACCTACGATCGACGGTCAGCTGGAGACGGACGACCGGCAACAAATGAACCCTGCACTGGCGACTATCGACTGCCATATCTACCATTGGTGCAACTCGCGTTTCATGAA
>JAICPP010000271.1 GCA_025929805.1 Gemmatimonadales bacterium
GCGCTGTTCCCAGGCAGGCAAGCTGCTGTAATGCGTTTCGGGTTTCGACAGGCAGGCGAATCAACTTCCCGACCATAAGGTCCACGACGTTATCGGTATAACCCTTAGCGTGGATGCGCTGCAGGTCCCAAGACCATCGCGCTTGGCGCTGATCGAAGGTGAGTAACTCCTCTTCGGCAAGCGCAGAAAAGAACTGAATGACGAAAAATGGATTGCCAGCAGTCTTGTGATAGATCAGTTGCGCCAGCGGGGCGGCGCGCTCGGGTTCGTGGTGAAGAGCGTCCGCAACGAATTGTCGGACATCTTCACGAGCTAGGGGCGCAAGTACGATGTCTTGCAGTATCGCTCCAGCCTGTCGCATCGCTTCCAGCTTGCGCATCAGCGGATGGGTGGGAGTGACCTCGTTGTCCCGGTAGGCCCCGATCAACATCAAGTGCTGCACGTCGGGCTGGGTCAACAGATCCTCCATCAAATCGAGCGTTGCCGCATCGAGCCATTGCAAATCGTCGAGGAACAGAGCGAGCGGATGCTCCCGCGTGAATACACTGATGAATCGCCGGAACACCAACTGGAAGCGGCGTTGTGCATCCTTGGGTGGAAGTTCAGGGACCGGTGGCTGTTCTCCTATGATGAGCTTCAATTCCGGGACGAGATCCACAATCAACAGACCGTTCGGATCTAACGCCTCATGAAGGGCATCGCGCCACCTGCTCAGTTCCTCTTCGCTCTTACTCAGAAGTGGACGGATAAGGCTCTGAAAGGCTTGTGCTAAAGTGGCATAAGGGATGTCACGCTTGTACTGGTCGAACTTGCCTGATGCAAACAGGCCCCGAGGCGGAACAAGCAGTTTATGGAGCTCATTGACGACGGAGGACTTGCCGATACCGGAGTATCCGGAAACGAGTACCAACTCCGCCGAGCCACTGCCTACGACACGCTGGAAGGAGGTGAGCAAAGCATCGATCTCGTGGGCTCGCCCGTACAATTTCTCTGGAATCATCAGCCGGTCTGGCGTGTCGTGTTGGCCAGGCTCGAAGTCGTCAATGCCGCCCCGAGTCTCCCATTCAGCAAGGCAGCGCCGAAGATCACTCTCAACGCCGCCCGCGGTCTGATACCGCTCCTCAGCAGTCTTGGCAAGCAGCTTCATGATGATTGCAGAGACAGCGCTGGCCACATGCCTCACCCGCTCGACGGGCGGCACCGGTTGCCGCGCAATGTGGCAGTGCACCCATTCCATGGGATCGGAAGCCGTAAAGGGCAGACTGCCGGTCAGCATTTGGTAAAGAGTGACGCCGAAGGCATACAGATCGCTGCGGGAATCGGTCGAACGGTTCATTCGGCCGGTTTGCTCAGGAGCCATGTAAGGGAGCGATCCAGCGATGAACTCGGGAGGTTCGGGCGACTGACGCTCCCGCGGAAGCCGCGAAGCAATCGCAAAGCCCATGAGCCAGACCTGGCCAGTCGCGGAGTCGGCCAAGATATTGGACGGCTTCACGTCTTTGTGGATCAGCTCTCGCTGGTGTAACTGGCCGAGCGCAGTCGCGAGACCAATGGAAATGCGCAAAAACTGCCCCATTTCCATTGGTCCCTGAATGAGGCGATCGAGCGGCTCACCACCCGGGCTCTCGAGCACCAGCGCCGGTCGCCCCTCGTAGTGGGACAGCGCAACGGGCCGGACTGCCCAGGTTGGGTCCAGTTCGCTCCGGAACGAGTATTCGTGCTCTATCTTCTTGAGGGTTTGGGGCGCGGGGTGGGTTGAGGCAGGTGCTAGCAGGAGAACAGGCGCCCCGTCTGCATGCCTCGGATGCCCCCGGCCGAGTATGAACTCCTCATCCTCGCGGAGAAGTTCGAGTACGTAGTCGGAAAGCTCAACCGACGGTTCTTCACCGCCCTCACAGGACGTCAATACAATTCGAGAAGTTTCGCCAACGGGAGACATCTCGATCTCTCATGCTTCATGACCGAGGCAGGTGGGAGCCCCCGCGTTCAAGGGACCGGAGTCGAAGCCGAAGTCAATATAGTAAAAGTATGGTATGGGCGCAGGTACTGGGAGAGGGTCCGACGTATCCACCAATCACTGCGCTCCACCGCCAGGCGAGTGACAGTGGAGTGTCAGAGTGGTGGGACCGCACCCCGGAGAGTTTCGGGTCCGGGGCCTATGCTGTCCTGCTCGAGATGGGTGAGAGGATGCAGGATTCTCAGCGCGTGCGCTCAACCACCACCGGGTCGCGGGTCAGGCGGCGGGTCGGATATCGCGGTCCGCTGGATCCGGCCGGTCCGAGTGGCGCTGTGCTCGCCGCTCCAAGTCCCTCAGGATCAGAAGCTGAGCCAGGACTATTGATTGCTCGACGCCGGCCGCGGCCGGCAGGCTGTGATACTCCTGTGCTTCCGCAGGTTCTCACCGCGCGCGCCAGCGGGCCATGGCATGCCACGCTTCGGCCGTCTTCACTTCCGGCTCGTCTCCGGTGTCACCCAGCGGAACGCGGGCCACGTATCTCACCAGGAGCCGGTGGGTGCGCCACAGATAGGTTCCCATTGCCAGAACCGCCAGCCCGTTGCCGATGAGGACCGGACCCCTGAGCGACTCGGCCCCGGTGCCCTGGAACAGCGCAAAGGATACGGCAAAGACGACCGTCTCGACGCTCACGAAGACCAGCAGCAGCCCCACGAGCCAGACCGGCTCCCGAACTGCCATGTGAAGCAGCCGGACGGACAGCCAGCCGACGGCGAGGAACGAGAGGAAGTGGAAGAAGCCGTAGAGCTCGACCGCACCCCCGTGGAGCTGGATCAGGTCCGGCGTGCGATCGCCGAGCAGCAGGACCTGGCCAAGCACGCTGGCGATGTGCAGTGGGCGGCCCGCCATGAAGTCGAGCAGGAGGAACCAGGCGGCGACCACCGAGGCGCCGAGTAGCCCGGCGCTGGTCGCCTCATCGGCAATGAAATGGTGCCGGGCCATTTGTGGCCCCCTCTTGCAGAGTTCCACGGCGGCGATCCGCAGGTAGTCCTGATGGTACTCCTCGGCGGGGTACCAGACGGAGGCGGACTCGATGGTCGTCGTGATCGGCTGCTTCCACCTGCCGGACGCTTCGACTCGCGCCCGCACTTGCTCGGCGGTGCGTTGCTGCTCGGGCGTCTGGGGAAAGATCGCCGAGCGGTACTGCGTGCCGACGTCGTTGCCCTGGCGATTGAGCGTGGTCGGGTTGTGCAGCCTGAAGAACCACCGCTCCAGCAAATCTTCATAGCTGAGCACCGAAGGGTCGAACGTCACCCGGATCGCTTCGGCGTGACCCGACTTGCTATCGTGCGTGTCGTGGTAGGTCGGATTCTCCAGCCAGCCACCGGTGTAGCCGACCTCCGTGCCGA
>JAICPP010000266.1 GCA_025929805.1 Gemmatimonadales bacterium
CTGAGCAGCTCGGGCGGCGCACCCATGAACAACGACAACTCGTCCATGCAGTCGTATACGATAACCGAAGGTCCAAGAGCCTCAGCCAGCGGGAGAGCCAGAGGCGTATACAGCCAGGCAACCGTGGTCATTCCGTCCAATTCCCGTGCCAGCTCGACCATGAGTGATTCCAGTGCCACCAGCTGCTCCGGATGAAAACCGAGCGCAGGCACGGGGGTGCGTGGGCGAAGAACCAGCACATTGGGCTGGGGATGACTGCGCTCCCAGCGGGGAAGCCCATCAGTGTCCAGCTCAGGCTCTTCGACGAAAAAGACTGGCCGTTTGGCGGCCAGGCGGGAGAGCAAATGCTGGGGGCGCTGATAAACGAAGTTCCAGCGGAGGTGCGAGAAGACGAGGATCGAGAACTGAGGCTGCATGACGCGCTCGTGCGTTAAGCGAAGGAACTCCGGTACCGATCAGATGTATGCCCTATGCCACGCCTCCCTCTTCCCAGAGCAGGCTACCTGCTCCGGCAAGCTCGAGTGACCCTCGATAGCTTCTGGGAAAATGCCGGCGCCCGATCATTTCAGCGCGGCCAATTTGGTCTCTTATGGCGCGCAATGCAGGGTCGGGTGCCTCCAAATTGGTGTGAGTCTCGTCACAGAAGCCTTGCATTAAACCTGCACTTTGTCAACGAAGGGGAAGAGCGCGAGATTGAGTCGGAGATCTCGCGACCTGGAGGAAAAATCATGGCTGGTACCAAGACCTTCATTGGTGGCCTCACACTCGGGGCGGGGCTGGTCTATCTGCTGGACCCCGAGCGCGGGAGGATGCGGCGGGATCGGCTCTCCCGAGCGCTCACTCCGGTGTTGGAAGAGATGCGCCGCACCTTCACGGCCGGGATCCCGGAGCCCGGTGCCGTCACGGGCATCCTGCGTTACGGCTCGCGTATCGGCGACCTCCAAGGTCTCGGGGCGGCTACACTCGGCTCTTTCAGTTCGGGAGCAGAGAGCTCCACGGCCAATGCGCTACGAACGGCGGGTGCGGCCCTCGCCGTGCTGGGCCTGCTCCGCCGGGGCCTGATCGGTACCCTCTTGAGAACGCTTGGTACCGGTATGGTGGTCAGCGCCGCCGGGCGGCAGGCGTTGGCTGGAGCCGGTCTTTCTGGGGGAGATCGCCGACGGGCGGTGGACATTCAGAAGACGCTTCATATCGACGCACCAGTGGACCAGGTGTACGCGTTCTGGAGCAACTACGAGAACTTCCCGCTGTTCATGTCCCACGTGCGGGAGGTTGAAGATTTGGGAGATGGCCGCTCGCACTGGACTGTCAGGGGGCCGGGTGGGGTGCCCATTGAATGGAACGCCGCCCTGACCCAACAGACCCCGAAAGAAGTGATCGCATGGCGCAGCGAAGCAGGATCGATGCTGGAGAACGCCGGCATTATCCGCTTCACCCGCAGCGGAAACGGTACTCGGGTGGACCTGCGATTCTGCTACCATCCCCCCGCCGGTGGGGCGGGCCAGGCAGTCGCTGAGCTGCTGGGTTCGGATCCTAGAGGAAAACTGAACGAGGACCTCGGTCGCATGAAAGCGCTGCTCGAGGCAACCACCAGGAGTGAGTTACATGGCAAAGAATCTCGGCCGTAAATTCGCGACCATGAGTGACGACGAGCGGCGCCGGTTCGCGCTCGAAGAAGAGGAAGGCACCAGGGAACATCCCGCCCAGCTTGCCTTCGACGATCCGAGGGACCCCAACAACATGGGCCCGCACTCGAGCCTACGGGAAGAGGTGGCCGACCCCGAGCATCGGGATGGAATGAGCGCGCTCCTCGACGACGAGCAGCATGAGCGGGCTGTCCAGAAAGCGGCAGAGCGCCAGGGTGAGCAGCCGTCCGACTCAGAGTAATCGCCGATGATCAGTCACCCCGGTCGACCATGCCGAGAACAGCGCTGAGACGACGGTCCGACAAGGTGCGGCTGGCTCTCGCCGCTGGCATGGGGGCGGTGTGGCTCGCGCGGGGCCTGCGCAGCGCGGGCCAGTACGAGTTGCGGGGGAAAACGGTTCTGATCACCGGGGGATCGCGGGGCCTGGGATTGGCGCTGGCACGGGAACTGGCGTGGCGTGGTGCGCGTCTCGCCATCTGCGGCCGCGACCCGGAGTCCCTGGAGCGGGCACGGGCATCGCTGGCCCGCACCGGAGCCGAAGCGATAGCCGTGCCGTGCGACGTCACCGACCGACAATCGGTGCAGGAGCTGGTCGAGGCAGTCCACCGCCACCTCGGGCAGATCGACATTCTCATCAATAATGCCGGTGTGATCGAGGTCGGCCCTGCCGAAACCATGTCCCTGGCCGATTATGAGGAGGCGATGGGGACCAATTTCTGGGGGATGCTCTATCCGACTCTGGCGGTGCTCCCGGAAATGCGAGAGCGGAGAAGTGGTCGCATCGTCAACATCACTTCGATCGGTGGAAAGCTGGGCATTCCCCACCTGCTGCCCTACAGCGCAAGCAAGTTCGCGGCTATGGGGTTCTCGCAAGGACTTCGGGCCGAGGTGGCCGCGGATGGGATCAAGGTTGTCACCGTCGTACCAGGCCTCATGCGCACCGGCAGCCCCCGAAACGCTATTTTCCGGGGGCAGCATCGTTCGGAGTATGCCTGGTTCAGCATCAGTGATTCGTTGCCTGGCCTCTCGATCAGCGCAGAACGGGCAGCCAGAAAGATCGTGGAAGCCTGCCGCCGGGGTGATGCCGAGGTCTTGTTCCCAGTCACCACCCGGCTGGCCACCGTTGCCAACGCCGTCGCCCCGGGGCTTACGACCAACCTGCTTGGGATGGTCGACCGACTCTTGCCCGACGCCGGCAGCCGTCCGAGGGGGCGACACACCGGCTCGGAAAGTCACTCCTGGCTATCTCCCTCGTGGCTCACTCGCCTGGGCGACCGTGCGGCACGGAGATACAACCAACTGGCCCCCGCGCGGGGCAAAACCACAGAATAGACCCAACCCACAGACACGGAAGGGGACGGTTTAATGGCATTGACCTACAACGGCGTGGTCTCCGACGAGAGATGGGAAAACCTGCGGAGACCGGAAATGGATGACTCGATCAACGTCGGTAAGGCTGAGCGAGTGGCCTCGGGTGTGGCGGCGGCGGCGGTTGCTGTCGTGGGGCTTCGCCAAAAGCGACTTCGCCCTTTGCTCCTTCCGCTGGCCGGCAGCCTGTTCTCCCGGGCCGTCACTGGCCGATGCGCGGTGAACCGAGCGCTGGGCAGGAACACGGCTCGCGGCGGCCGGATGAGCCCTGTGGCCAGCGTGCGTCGGGGAGAAGGCCTCAAGGTGGAGAGGAGCGTAGTGGTGAACCGGCCAGTTCATGAAGTTTACCAGTTCTGGCGAAACTTCGAGAATCTGCCTCGCTTCATGGATCACCTGGAGTCGGTTACCGTCCTCGACGAGACCCGATCTCACTGGGTTGCCAAGGCACCGGCGGGCACGCGGGTAGAGTGGGATGCCGCCATTCACAACGAGATCGATAATGAGCTGATTGCCTGGCGCTCGCTC
>JAICPP010000162.1 GCA_025929805.1 Gemmatimonadales bacterium
ACGAACGGGGCCACTTCATGGAATGTCTCCGCAGAGAGGGAGCGCCACGCGGTCACCGGGCTGAGCCCAGTGACCGCCTCACGTCGGATAGAGCTTTAACGAATCAGTACGCCACCGCGTAGCGGGAGAAATGATCGATCGGCGCGCTGACGGTCCTGCTGCGGAACAGATCCAACGACCGCAAGACCTCGAGGATCTTCAGCTTCTCGTCCGTGTACACGATCTTCTTCTGCAGCAGCACCAGCCCGCAGTTCTGATAACTCATGGTGAGCACGGCCGACTTGTTGAATTGGAGACCGTCGGGGCTGAACCGCACCGAATTGGTCGAGCCGCGAATCTGCTCCGCCGTGATCAGTACCTTTTCCGAGACGGCATCCCGCGGGATGATCAGGGTATGGGTCCCGACCCGTACTACACCACCGTCGGGACCGATGCTCTGCCGGGTGACCGCGTAGGGCTGAGCCGAGCAGGTGAGCAGGTCGGTGACGCTCCCGAGGGTGCCGACCACCGTGCCGGTCAGGTCATTGGTGAGGTCGGTCAGGCCGCCGGTGAGGTCCCCGATGAGGCCAAAGCTGGGAGACTGCTGCTCAACTGATGGGCCGAGTGCTTCGGAGCTGCCGTCGCTCGTGGTACAACTCACCCCGCCCATGAGCAGCAGGACCAAACCAAGCAATGAGAATCTGCGCACCGTACTCATCGAGCTACTCCGGGCTGAGGTTGAGAGCGTGCGACGATACCGCGACCGCTACACGGCCGCCGAACAGCACCGACACCCTTGCCCGTTTACCCGGGGGGCTTGACAATCTCGGGGCTGCTCGGTACGCGGAACACTAGAAAAGACATGCGCTTAGGGGGCAAAGACTATGCCCCCTCCGTACCCGGGTGTATCAGATTATGACGACTAACTCCGGATCGGTTTCGAGTGATTGAGCGAACAAAGACTTGGCAGGGAGGAACCGCGGGAACTGTTCGTATTCAGCACAAAGTGCAATCTTCGCGAGTGACTTCAGCCGGGCCGCAAGAGCCCATGCTCACTGCGATTTGCCGGTGGCGATCCACTGCAGAGCTTTGCGCTGAGGCAGTACTCACACGAGCTCTACCGGTTCGGCAGGGCGCTTCCGGCGCCGACTCGCGATGACACCGTAGATCGCCAGGTTCATCCCGATGACGAGACTCCCCAGCACCAGCTGCACACCTCGAGTCAGTCCCGACGGATACAGGACTGGTAAAATGTAGTGCTCCACGAATCCACCCTCGTAGCCCTCCAGACCGGCGCTCTCGCGCAATCGCTTCTCCAACGGCGTGAGAGGGCACACCCATCCGAAGAACTCGATCAGGGCACCGTAGACGGCGACTGGCAAGTGCAGGTACGCCAGCCGGGGCCAGCGCAGCACCAGCAGCCCGCCGAAGATGACGAACAGCACGAAGGTGAAATGGAGTACGACGACGAGGTCAGCGAGCATGGCCAACCAAAGCGTAAACGGTAAACAGTAAACAGTGAACGATGGCTCCAAGTCCTCCCGTTCACCGTTCACCGTTCACTGTTCACGCAGTCAGGCTGTTTGCAGCTCCCGCTCCTTCTGGTTCTCGGCAGCCACCTTCGCCGACACCTCGGGCGGCGCCTCGGCGTACCCCCGGAACTTCTGCCGGTGAGTGCCTCGCCCGTGAGTGATCGAGTGCAGCGTAGTGGAGTACTTGTACAGCTCGGCCTCAGGCACGATGGCTCGTACCCGGGTGAGCCTTCCATCGGACTCGGTGCCGAGGATCTGGCCACGACGAGAGCTGAGATCGCCCATCACGTCGCCCAGCGCGTCATCCGGCGCCCACACATCCACGTCCATCAGCGGCTCGAGCAGGACCGGCCGCGCTTTGGGGGCCACGTTTCGGAATGCCATGATGCCGGCCAACTTGAACGACATTTCATTGGAGTCCACGTCGTGGTAGGATCCGTCGTAGCATTCCGCCTTGAAGTCCACGACGGGATATCCTGCCACAATACCGCGCACCGCCGCCTCCTGAATCCCCCGGTCAACCGCGGGAACGTATTTCCCGGGAATGACACCTCCCACAATCGAATCCTCGAACTCGTACCCGGTGCCGCGAGGTAGCGGGGAGAGCCGGATCCAGCAGTCGCCGTACTGGCCCCGTCCGCCGGACTGTTTCTTGTGCTTTCCCTGGCCCTCCGCCCTTCCTTTAATAGTCTCGCGATAGGCCACCCGCGGCCGTACCAGCTCGGCGTGGACCCCGAACTTTCGCTGCAGCCGGTTCAGGATGGTGTCGAAGTGGCGTTCGCCCATGCCGTGGATGAGCGTCTGGCCCAGCTCGGAGCTGTACTCGAAGTGGAAGGTCGGATCTTCCTCGTGCAGCTTGTGCAGCCCGGCCGCGAGCTTGTCTTCTTCGCCCCGCTGCTTCACCACCACCGCCGAAGTCGCCACCGAGTCGGGGAAGGGGATCGGCGGCAGCCGCACTGGTACCTCCCGCCAGCAGAAGGTGTCACCGGTATGAGTGTCTTTGAGCTTGGCCACCGAGCCGATGTCGCCGGCAGAGAGCCGCTCCACCTCGAAACGCTCCTTGCCCTGCTGCACCGACAGGTGGTTCAGCTTCTCCACCGTTTCGTGCTCGGCGTTGAACACCTCCCCTCCGTTTCGGATCTCGCCACTGTAGAGGCGGAACAGGGTCACGTCGCCCACGTGCGACTCGGACAGCGTCTTGAACACCCGTCCGACCAGCGGCGCTTCCGCCGGCGGCTTCACCTCGGCCGGTGAGGGGAACAGCTCGACCATCTTCTTGAGCAGAGTGCGGGTGCCGTAGGTCAGCTCGCCGCTACCACAGAAGAGCGGCACTACGGCGCCCTCGATCACCGCTTTCTTCACCGCCTTGATGAACTGCTCCCGCGGGATCTCCTCGCCTCCGAGGTAGCGCTCGATCAGCTCGTCGTCGGTGGAGGCCACAGCCTCGGTGAGCTGTTCGGTGTACTGCTGAAAGAGTGATTGGTACTCGTCCGGGATCGGCACCACCTCGTACTCCCCGGTCTTGGTGCCCTTCTTATAGAAGTGGCAGTGGCCGGAGAAGAGGTTGATGATCCCGTGAAAGTCGTGCCCGTTGCCGATCGGAATCTCGACCGGGACGACCTTGGGTGTCAGATGAGCCCTCACGTCGTTGAAGGCCCGCTCGAAGTCGGCGTGCTCCTTGTCCATGAGCGAAACGAACAGGACCCGGGGCAGGTGCAGCTGGTCGCAGACTTCCCAGACCTTTTCGGTGCCCACCTCCACCCCACCCGTTCCGCTGAGGACGACGACGGCGGCATCGGCCGCGTGCAGGCCGCTGACGACCTCGCCGAAGTAGTCGAGGTATCCGGGGGTGTCAATGAGGTTGAGCTTGGTGTCGAGCCATTCGGCGTGGCCGAGGCCCAGGTTGATGGAGTGCTTGCGATCGATTTCGTCGGGAGAGTAGTCGGTGAGCGTGGTACCGTCTTTGATGGAACCGTGGCGTCGGCTGGCGCCGCTTACGAAGGCCAGGGCGTCAACGAGCGATGTCTTGCCGCTGGCCCCGTGCCCGACGAACGCCACGTTTCTTATGGCGTTGGAGCCATAGACCTTCATGGCCTCCACCTCCTCGGAATAGTTGAAATTCCAAGGTGGTGGGGGAGGGAGCCGTTGTCAAATGAAGGCGCAGCCCGCGCTGGATTGTGGGCTCAGGGTTGCCTGGCGGCCCACCATTGGAGCCCTGCCGCGGAACAGGCCGCGAGCGACGCGAAGAAGAGGGCACCGGTAAAACCACCCACCAGCAGGCCAGGGACCAAGCCCGCGAGGGCTCCGCACAGTACCTGAGGCCCCCACTGGGCCAGAACGCCAGGGGTTTCCTCCACCGATTCGCGCCATTCCTCGGTCACTATCAATAGACCGGCGTACAGGATACCGATGCCGAGGCCGGCAGCGGCCGCACCGAGGCCCAAGGCCACGACCCAAAACCACTGACCCAAGAAGCTGTCCGGGGTGGAGCCTGCTTCGATAAACGGCAGAGCCTTGCCTAACATCAGCAGAATGCCAAGCAGCGTTCCCGCCACTGCCCATGCTCTAGCCCATCCAAGCGCTACCCGGAGGATCTGCTGCAGAGGATCCATCGGAACCCCGGCTGTGTTAGGGAGGATGTATGGAGCTGCCGGCCGAGCCCCGTGCAAGGAGCAAGCCGCTCGAAGGTGGCGTAACTACGGCATTTGGGCCGGATTTGAGCGGGTCAAGCTGAGGAGAGATGAGGAGGATTGCGCTCCGCATGAACTCATCGGCAGTCACTTCAACCAATTCACAAAAAACGTGATAATGATCGCATTGGTGAAATCGATGAAGAACGCCCCCACCAGGGGCACCACCAGGAAGGCCCGCGGCGCCGGCCCGAACCGCGCCACCAGCGCCCGCATGTTGGCCACCGCGTTGGCCGTGGTGCCCAGCACGAAGCCGATGAACCCGCTCGACATCACGGCGGACTCGTAGTCCTTCCCCATCACCCGGAAGGACACGGTCAGCGCAAACAGCACCACCACCAGCACCTGCGCCGCGAGAATCACCAGCAACGGCAGCGCCAGCCCCGCCAGCTCCCAGAGCTTGAGGTTCATCAGGGCCACTACCAGGAAGATGTTGAGCGCCAGGTTACCGGCGAACTCCATGGCCCGCTGGTCGATGCGGAGCCAGCCGCTCACGTCGTCGATGTTCCTGAGCACCGAGGCCACTAACATGGCGCCGATATAGGCGGGGAGGGTGATGCCCAGCGACTGGATCTGCGCGCTCACGATGCTGCCCAAGGCCATGGCCAGCGCCAGGACGACGAGGTTCCGAATGAAGCTGGAATCCTCCCGCTCGACCTCGACGATCAGGATCTCGGGTTGATCGCGCAGCCCGGACTCCGCTTCGGACCGCGCGGCGGTGGTCGCTGCCAGCGTTGGCTTGAGGCCAAATCGGTTGATCAGCCGAGTGCCGACCGGTCCGCCCACCAATCCGCCGCAGACGATCCCTGCGGTTGCTGCAGTGAGTGCCAGTGGTCCGGCACCCCGGAGACCTGCCTCCTCGAAGACCGGTGCAAAGGCGAGCCCGGTTGCCGGTCCACCCACCAGCGTCACCGAGCCGGCCATGACGCCGAGCAACGGGTTTTCCTCGAAGCCCAGCGCGATCGCGATGCCAAGGAAGTTCTGCACCAGGCAAAACAGGGTGGCGAGCACCAGAAAGATGAGCACCTGGATGCCGCCCGCCCGGAGCAGCGCCAGGCTCGCTCCCATTCCTATGGATGTAAAGAAGGCAACGCTCAGCGTCGGCTGCAGCGTGGTGTCGAGCTGGATGGAGACACTCCACTGGCGGAGCACCAGCACCAGGGTCGTGAAGAGCAACCCTCCGACGACTGCTGAGGGAATGTTGAGCCGATTGATGATGGCGATTCGTTTTTGTAACTGAATCCCAAGCCAGTAGACCAGGCCGGCCAGAGTGAGCGTTTGGAGAAGATCGAGTTTGAGTTCTGTCATCAGAGGCAGGAAGGTACCTCCTACAGCCTGGTCCCGCACCGGCGGCAATACACCGCATCGGACTCGTGCCCCTCGGCGCCGCACGCCGGGCAGGCCTGGGTCGAGATCGGTCTGGCGGTTACCCGGGTCAGCTCGGCCGTCACGATACCGGTGGGCACCGCGATGATGCCGTAGCCGGTGAGCATGAGGAGCACCGAGAGCGCGCGACCCATAGTGGTTGCCGGCGCCAGGTCGCCGTAACCCACCGTGGTCAGTGTCACCACCGCCCAGTAGATGCTGATCGGAATGTTGGTGAAGCCGTGCCGCTCGCCCTCGATCACGTACATCAGCGTGCCCACCACCACCACGATAGTCATTACCGTCAGCAGGAAGACGAAGATCTTTCTCCAGCTGGCCTTGAGCGCGCGCACCAGCAACCGCGACTCCTGCAGGTACTCGGCCAGCTTGAGCACCCGGAATATCCGGAGCAGCCGCAACAGCCGGACGACCAGCAGGTTCTGAGCACCCGGTAATAGCAGACTGAGATAGGTCGGCAGGATCGCGATCAGATCGATCAGTCCGAATAGACTCCCGGCATAGCGCAGCGGGCGGCGCACGCTGAAGAGCCGGAGCAGATACTCGATGGTGAAAAGGATGGTGAAGCCCCACTCGAGGGCTCGGAGTGTCGGGCCTACGCGGGCTCGTACCGACGCCACGCTCTCCAGCAGCACGACCACGACGCTGCTCACGATCGCAACCAGCAGCAGCAGGTCGAACAGTCGGCCCTCGGGGGTATCGGCCTCGAAGATGATCTCGTGCAGCCGAGCCCGGAGGTTCTCGTTAGATCCGGGCGTACTCGTGCACCGTGAGGTCGGAGACCACGTCCCCGGTGTGCTTGATCCCCTTGGGCTCGATTAAGACCAGCTGCACCTCCTCCCGGGCCACCGGGCGATGCTCCACACCCTTCGGAATCACCACCAGCTCGCCCGGTCCGAGGGTGACCTGTCCATCGCGGAGCTCGATCGTCAGCTCCCCTTGAATCACCAGGAACAGCTCGTCTTCATCGGCGTGGCTATGCCACACGAACTCGCCCTGCACCTTGGCGAGCTTGACATGGCTGTCGTTCAGATCCGCTACGATCTTCGGGCTCCACTGGTCGGCGAACCGGCCAAACTTCTCCGCCAGGTTGATCTTGGTCACCATAGGTGTCTCCTGAACAATTAGGTGCAGGCGGACGTTGCCCTGCTGGAAAGTGTCAGGCTTCTGAAGAAATTGCCAAGGACACCATCTCGTCTCGCTTTGCGTCCGCAGCCGGGGTCTCGTAGCTTGGCCCTATGCGGCTCCCCGTGCACACCGCGATCCGCTACCTACAGCCTCTCCGTGAGGGCGGGTCCTTGCCAGCCATCGTAGACACGGATGCAGGCCTGTTCGTGGTGAAGTTTCGCGGTGCCGGCCAGGGGCCCAAGGCACTCATCGCAGAGCTTATCGCCGGGCTGCTCGCTCGTCAGCTCGGCTTGCCGGTTCCCGAGCCCGCGCTCATCGACGTTGCACCCTCCTTCGGCCGCGCCGAACCCGATCTCGAGGTCCAGGAGATTCTCCGCGGCAGCCACGGGCTCAATGTGGGAGCGCGCTACCTCGACGGCGCCTTCAATTTCGATCCCTTCGCCGCCGGGGATTTCATCGATTCCGAGTTCGCGTCGGCGCTGGTGTGGTTCGACGCCTTTACGACCAACCCCGACCGCACCCATCGCAACCCCAACATCCTGATCTGGCGGCGAACTCCCTGGCTGATCGATCATGGAGCCGCGATCTACGCGCATCATTCCTGGAGCACGGTTGACGCCGAGCGCGTCCGCACACCGTTCCCGCTGATCCGCGATCACGTTCTGCTGGCCCGGGCAGACGATATCGAGGCAGCCGACCGGCGGCTCACCCCACGCCTCTCGACCGAGGTGTTGGACCAGGTGCTCGATGCCGTACCGGATACGCTCCTGCTCGATCCGCTCATTGCCGGTGAGTTTGTCGATGCGGAGGCGGCGCGGGCCCGCTACCGCGAGTACCTGAGCGGTCGGCTCGAGGAGCCGCGGCTCTTTGTTTCTGAGGCCAGGGAGGCTCGGGAGCTGCGTCGGGGACAGCCGGCGCTTCGGCGGCAGGCCCGGCGATGAATGCGGACGACGAGACGGTGTACGCGTTCGCGATATTGCGGGCGGTGCCGCACGTGTATTTGGGGAACTTCTCTAATGTGGGCGTCATCG
>JAICPP010000206.1 GCA_025929805.1 Gemmatimonadales bacterium
CAAGCGCATATGACAGATAAACTTGATCCTGGACATTGCCCGGCAGGGGAGAACTGTTCATAATCTGCATATAGTCATCAAGGGAGCCTCGGTTGTGAAGCTGCGTTGCATGGCTCTTCGGGACATCCTCCTGTGAATCAGATCTGCCTATCCTGGTTCTACAGGATGTCCCGAGTCAGTTCAATTTCGCGAAATCATCCGTACACTACCAAGTAACATTTTCCGCTTGACGGCTGTAGGGGGATAGTGTAGTGAAGAGAAAAGAAAATTCCGCTGATCTCAATAGCGGCGATTGCTTTTGGTCGTCGCTACTGTGACAGAAGGCGGGTGTTCTAGGGGGGTTACAGGGGCCATAGCTCTCTTGAACCCTCTAGCTCGGCGGAACTTCCCTACGAAGTATTTTCCTCGCATGCCTCCGGCAGGGCGCTTTATGGCTTTTCAATTTTGAAACGTCGAAAGCGAAATGAAAAAATTGATCGAAGCCTCGAGTGCCAGATCGCCTTTTGTTCAGAACTCGGGGGCTTGCATCACCGCTACGAGCGCGATGCAGCATGAACGGGGAAGCTTGCAACTGGCCATGTGCCGGTGCTACGAGTTTTCGGGACAGACAGGTAACAGCTGCTCATCACGATGAGCCTGACATGCATTCTTCCCCGGCATGAAATCGCCCGGTTCCATCTGAAAGCGTCTCATGTCTACTCCGTTCTCCTGTACCACATCCTCACTTGCGGTCGATGGGTTCCGCCTCTCCCTGTGGGGGATACTTCTCGCCGCGGCCCTCCTGAGCGCCTGGGCTACCTGGTTTTTTCTCGCCCGGGTTCCGCTCTATGAGGTGAGCGCGACGGCACGCTTGGAGGTGAGTGGGGCGGCGTATCCCGTGGAGGCGCAAGTCGCCGGCCGAGTTAAGGCGACTCACCTCGTCCTCGGGCAGGAGGTGCAGGGCGGCGATGTGCTCGTCGAACTCGACGTGGGTGCACAGCGACTCCAGCTCGAGGAGGAGCGGACCCGGCTGGCTGCACTCGCCTCTCAGCCCGCGGAGCTCCGCAGCGAGATTAAAGCGGAAGAGGCGGCAAAACACGAAGATCAGGAGGCAGGGTAGATAGCACGTGCCCAGGCACGTGCCCGGTATCGCGAAGCAAAGGCCACCGCACAGCTGCGCGTCCAGGAGGCTAAGCGAATTGAACTCTTATATGCCCGTGCCGCCGCCGCCGAATTGGAATCCCTCCGCGCCAAGGCCGAGGTGCGCAAGAACGAGGAGACGATCAATGCCCTTCGCCTCGAGGTCGGCCGCTTGGAACGGGACCTGCAGATGCGGATGAATGACCGCCAGACGCGCTTGCAACGGCTCAGGCTCTATGTCACCCAGCTCGAAGGACAAATTGCCGTCACCCGCGCGACAATCGAGCGACTTGAATATGAGATCGAGAGGCGCTACATCAGGGCGCCCGTGGCCGGGCGCCTCGGCGAGGTCGCCACGCTGCCGGTCGGGACGTGGGTCCGCGAGGGAGCTCGGCTCGGCGCGGTTGTCCCTCCTGGAACGCTCAAAGTCATGGCGGACTTCCTCCCGTCGGCAGCTATAGGGCGGATCCAGGCTGGTCAGCCAGCGCGGCTGCGCCTCGAGGGCTTCCCCTGGACACAATACGGGGCCATTTCGGCGACGGTCGCCAGCGTGGCTAACGAGGTCCGAGACGGACTGGTCCGGGTCGAGCTGGCCCTCCGCCCTCATTCCGCTTCTCCGATCCCCCTTCAACACGGCTTGCCGGGGACAGTTGAGGTCAAGGTTGATAGCGTCTCACCGGCCGTACTTGTACTACGCACGGCTGGGCAGCTGCTCGCCGTGCCCGGGACCTCGCACGAATTCCAGGATGGTCGTGGGGCAGACAGATGACCGCGAAACCTTTCAGGGGCCACCGCCTTATCGTACCTGAGGTCGTTCAGATCTCCGCCATGGACTGCGGGCCGGCAGCGCTCAAATGCCTCCTCGAGGGCTTCGGCATCCCCGTGAGCTATGGCCGGCTCCGCGAGGCCTGCCAGACCGATGTGGATGGGACTTCTCTTGATGTGATAGAGGAGGTTGCTGTGCAACTCGGCCTTGAGGCCGAGCAGGTGATGGTGCCGGTGGACCACCTGCTGCTGTCCGAGTCCCGGGCTCTACCGGCCATCGTCGTTGTCCGCCAGCCCAACAATCTCACCCATTTTGTCATCGTCTGGAGCCGTTATGGCCGCTGGGTCCAGGTGATGGATCCGGCCACTGGACGGCGCTGGTCACTGACCAAACGGCTATGCGAGGAGCTCTACGTCCATGTCATCCCGGTTCCAGCGGTCGCCTGGCGTGAATGGGTAGGCTCGGATGAGTTCCTCGATGCGCTTCGCCGTCGCCTGGCGAATCTGGGACTCTCCCGGCATGCAAGGGTGCGTATGATCGATGCCGCCCACGCGGATCCGAGCTGGCACGCGTTCGCCGCCCTGGATGCGGCCACCCGGATGATCGACTCGATCGTTCGCTCTGGCGGCCTTCTGCCCGGTCAGCAGGCTGCGCGGGTGCTCAAGACCTGCTTCGAGCGGAGCCAGAGAGAGACTCCGGGCGAAGGCAAGACCATTCCGAGTGCCTACTGGTCAGTCCGACTAGCTTCGCTTGGGCCGGACGGAGAGGAACAGCTTCTCTTTCAGGGTGCGGTGCTCATACGTGTGCACGGGCGACGCCCAGGGAACAGGTCCTTACCCACAGATGAGGGATTCGACAGCACAGACAGAGCGACCCCCCTCGCCCCCGAGCTGGTCGCAGCGCTTGAAGAGCCGCCGAGCCGGCCTGGGCGTGTGTTTATGGACCTCTTGCGCGCCGATGGCCTCCTCGCCCCTGGGACCTTGGTAATGGCGCTAGTTCTCGTGAGCGGGGGGATCATCATCGAAGCCTTACTGTTTCGGGGATTTTTCGACCTCGGCCGCGCACTCGGTTTGCCCACACAGCGCCTCGAAGCCATGGGGGTCTTGCTCGCCTTCGTCATCGCACTTCGCTTCCTCGAGCTGCCCCTCGCAGCAGGAATGCTGCGCCTTGGGCGGCACCTCGAGGTCCGTCTCCGCAGGGAGTTTCTTGAGAAGCTCCCCCGCCTCAACGACCGGTACTTCCAGAGTCGGTTGATCTCGGATATGGCCGAGCGTAGCCACAGCGTTCAGGCGCTCCGGCTCCTTCCGAGCCTCGGCGGACGGCTCCTACGGTCGACCTTCGAGCTTGCCTTGACAACAGCGGGGATTGCTTGGCTCGATCCGACAAGCGCGCTGAGCGCGGTCCTGGCCGCCACGTTTGCCCTCAGCCTCCCGCTTCTAGTACAACCCATCCTCGCAGAGCACGACCTCCGTGTCCGCAGCCACGCGGGCGCTCTGAGCCGCTTCTATCTCGACGCGCTCCTGGGCATTGTCGCGGTGCGGGCCCACGGGGCAGAGCGGGCCGTCCGGCGCGAGCACGAGGGGCTGCTCGTCGAGTGGACGCGCGCCAGCCTCAGGCGGCAGCGCGCTGTAGGCGTGGTCGACGGCGTGCAATCCCTCGTGGGCTTCAGTCTTGCAGCCTGGCTATTAGTCGGATATTTTGTACGAGAAGGCGAAGCCAGCAGGGTGCTGCTGCTCGTCTACTGGGCCCTTAACCTACCCGTTCTTGGGCAGGAGATAGCACTCATTGCCCGGCAGTATCCGACCCACCGCAACATAACCTCCCGTCTCCTCGAACCCCTCGGGGCCCGAGAGGAGATCGACGCACAGGAGCATGATCAGGTCAGTGCCCCCCCGGCGGAACCGTCGCGGGCCGTTGCCATCCTCCTGGAGGGGGTGAGCGTGCGGGCAGCCGGGCACATGATCCTCCAGGGGATCGATCTCGCTATTGGGGCGGGGAGCCACGTAGCCATTATTGGCCCATCTGGCGCCGGCAAGTCGAGCTTGGTTGGGCTTCTCCTTGGATGGCATCGGCCGGCGAGCGGACGGATTCTCATTGATGGCGAGCCTCTGGACGGCCTGCGCCTCGAACGGCTGCGCCGGGAGATCGCCTGGGTCGATCCGGCCGTACAGCTCTGGAACCGCTCCTTCCTCGAGAACATCCGTTACGGCGCCCCGGCCGACCCTTCCTTACCGATCGATAGGGCTATCGAACAAGCTGACCTGCGCGGTGTGCTAGAGAGGCTGCCCAATGGATTGCAGACACCGCTTGGCGAGGGGGGAGCCCTCGTGTCGGGAGGGCAAGGGCAGCAGGTGCGGCTCGGGCGCGCCATGGTCCGGCCCGGGGTGCGCCTTGTGATCCTCGATGAGCCGTTCCGTGGGCTCGCCCGCGAGCAACGCTGGAAGTTGCTCGCCCGCGCTCGATGCGTGTGGAGGGAGGCCACCCTCCTCTGTGTCACACACGATATAGACGAGACACGGGCGTTCGACCGGGTCCTGGTTGTGGAAGGGGGGCAGATCGTTGAGGATGGTGCCCCAGCTGACCTTGCTCAGCGACCGGGCTCGCGCTATCGGGTCATGCTGGAAGCGGAAGAAGCAGTGCGGCAGGAGCTTTGGTCGAGCGGCACCTGGTGCCGGCGGTGGCTTGTGGATGGAGTACTGGTCGAGGACGAACGGAAGGAAGATTATAGATCGAGCCCTTGACATTCTCCCCGCCCTAAAAGACGAGGATTCCTGAAGACCACTCGGGTCCGCAGGCGTTTAGTCTCTCGGTCAGTCCGACCGCGAGAATGACGCGGGCAGTATTGACGTCGGCATGGTCTGTATGCCCGCAGGCAACACAGGAGAACATGGCTTGAACGACTCGGTTCTCAGGCGATACATGCCCACACTCGGCACACGTTTGCGACGTGTACGCCGGAGGTACGGCGATGAGCATGCCGCCACGCCAGAGCTGCTTGTATGCCAGCATGCGCCGGAACATGCCCCAGCCTTGATCGAGAATCGCCTTGTTCAAGCCCGACTTTGCCACGACGTTGCGACCCGGTTTTTCTACCGTCCCCTTTGCCGACCTCGACATAGTCGACACCTGCAAGTCTTCGACTACAACGACCGCGTGGTTTTTGCTGATCTCTGTCGAATGCTTGTGCAGGAAGTCATGTCGCAAGTTGGCAATCCGGGTGTGAACCCGGTTCACCTTCTGTTTTTGTTTGATCCAGTTGTGCGAGAACTTCACCTTGCGCGAAAGCTTTTGCTGTTCACGGGCAAGTTTCGCTTCGGCTTTGCGGAAGGCATCAAGCGGTTCGATATGCTGTCCATCAGACAGGGC
>JAICPP010000264.1 GCA_025929805.1 Gemmatimonadales bacterium
GAACTTCGCATCGTCGAAGATCTCGTTCAGGAACCCGATTCGCGACCACCCGGTGAGCTTGATGAGCATGCGGTTGCGTTTGGGTGTCAGCATGGGCTCCATCGCCGCGCGCATCTGCTTCCGCACCCGGGGAGTGACATCCGCCGCAACGATGTCGCGCCCCGGCTCGGCAAATCCGTATGCATGGGTGTACCAGAAGCCATAGTTCTCGCCCGGCTTTATGCGCTTTCCGAAGATCCGGCGAACGAGCGGGTTGCCCACTGCCGTGACGGCCCAGCGGTTCCATGCCGGCTTGTCCGGGAAGTACTCGGCAAAGCCGGACAGCCACATTGTGCTTGGGTGTCGGGCCAACAGGCTGTGGAAGGCCGTCGAGCCGCAGCGCCCGGTACCCACAATAAAGATCGGCTTAGTGATTTTCATGGTCTGTCCGGTTGGCCACACGTACGACCTTCATGCGGGGGGCACTCATGACGTAGTGGGGTGCGGATGGCTGACGCAGGTGGGGATAGTCTCAACCTGTGAGAGCGGGCGACCGGACTCGAACCGGCGACGTCCAGCTTGGGAAGCTGGCATTCTACCACTGAATTACGCCCGCGAGAACGTTCGGAATGTAAGACCGGGAGGGCGGCAGGTGAAGAGGCGGGTATGCCGGTCCCCCGCTCTACTTCGATGCCGATGCCTCCAGGAAGCTGCGGAGGTCGGGCTCGCTGATGGCAGGCTCCCCCGGGGCAACGTTGTCGAGCCGCCCACTGCGCATCCAGCGCTCCAGCTCCCCAACCAGGTCGAACAGGTGCTCGAACGAGTCCACGATAAAGAGCAGCGGCTGATACCGGTCGATCTCGAAGTACTGGTTGATGACCCATTCGAGCTGCATGGGGTAGCGCTGCACCTCGGGTGAGTCGACCGAGTGGGCGATCTCTCCGTAGGAGCTGAGCAGCCCGCTGCCATAAACTCTGATACCGTTACTCTGGCGCATCAGCCCGAACTCGATGGTGAACCAGAAGAACCTCGCCAGGGCCTTGAAGATGCTGGTAACGCGGCGAATCTTCTCCTTCTCATCGCCAATCCCCGCCACGATCTCGGCCGCCGTGTGAGCGCAGTCCCCAAACCGTACCAGGGTATCTGCAAAGGCCCGGTCGGTGTGCATCGGAACATGCCCGGCGATATCGTGGAAGATGTCTGGTTCGGGGAGGTAGTCGAGCGTGGCCCCGTCCCGGATGGTGATGGTGGTGGGAAACTCACGATTCCGCAGACAGTCGAAGAAAAGGAAGGACGGGATGTAACCACTCACCGGCTTGGCCTTGAATCCGGTGAGCGGGCTGAGAAACCGGTTTACATCCTCCAACCGCGGCACCCGGTTCGGGTCGAGGCACAGGCTGTCGATGCCTTGGATGACCCGCGGGTTGGCGTACCGGCGCCAGCGGTCCTCCATCCGGGAGAACAGCCTGCGCCAGGCCTCATGGTTGGCCTCGGAGTAGAGCTCGTACGGCTGGTGGATGTACAGCCGGCCCTCTTCCTGAGCCTGCTCTATAAATGGCGATTTTGTCGTGGTCAGGCCGCTTCCAGCCGCCTGCTCCGCCCGCACTCCAGCCATCGCTCTCTCCCCTCAGCCTGACAGCACACTCTACTTGCGCTTGTACCGCCACGCAGTGATGCCGGGTCCCTTTGCCTCGACCGCGATCTCGTGCGTGGCGCCGGCGGCGAGCGCCGGGATCTGCGCTTCTTGAGTTGCCACCGGCGCTCCCTTGGCATCCAGGAACTCGAAGACCAGGACCACGGGAGCCGGCGGGATCGGCTTGCCGGTCGGCGTTTGGGCCTGCCGTCCAGTGGCTGTTCCGGTGAGCTTGGCGGCGTCTCCCGCCACGCTGAGGTCCGTTACCTTGATGTCTACCGGGAGTGCCAGCACGGCCTCGGCGAGCTTCACGGCGCTGTCGATCTTGCCGCTCGAGCGGTGCCCCTCACGTTGAAGCTTGAGCGCGTTCTCACTCATGGGCTCGATAGCGACAAGGCGGTTGGCCGTAGCGAGCAGCTTGGGCCCGTTCTTGAGCGCGAGATACGTGTTGCTGAGGTTGGATAGCACATCCCGGTTGTAGGGCTCGGCCGCAAGCGCTTTCTCGAACGCGTCGGCTGCCTCCGCGTACTTCTTTTCGTTGTACAGATTGACACCGATATTCGAGATGTCTTCGGCCCCGACCGCCGCAGCGCCGGTGGCATCGGGACTGGCCCCCATGGCCAGCAGCTCCTGCTCCAGAGCCTTGGCCTTTTCAGTCTTGCCGGTGGACCGGTAGAGGCCTGCAAGAGCCTTCTTGGCCTCGACGTCCTTCGGGGCCCATCCGATGAACCGCTCCAGTGCCGCGATCGCCTCTTCGTTTCGGTTGGCCCGCTGGAGCATGGCGGCCAGGTTGTAAGTAGCCGAGTTCCGGTCTTCGACGAGATTAGCCGCAGTCGCTATCTCTGCCGCCTTCGCGAAATACACGATGGCGCTGTCGGTGGCTTTCTGATTGGCGAAGATCACGCCGGCGGCGGAGTACGCCTGCGGCTTGTCCCGGTAGATGGTGTTGGCTTCGCGGAACAGGGCCACCGCCGAATCGTTCTTCTGCTCTTTGGCGTAAGTGATTCCAGCGTTCACCAGGGGCACCCAGCCCAGATAACGGACGTCGCTGATGTCCTTCTTGCACGCCGGGCTCAACGCCTCGGCCCTCGTCAGCGCACTGTCCGCTCCGGCAATGTCACCCTGCTGGAGATAGATACGGCCGAGGTAGTACCAGAGCGCCGGATTTTTCTCCTGCTTGTTCTGCTCCAGCGCCTCCAGGAGGACCTTCTTGCCACTCGCCAGAGCGCGGCTGCGGTTTTCCGGGATCTCGGTCTCGATGCCGGTCTTCAGATAGGTGGCGCCACTTTGCACCTTGAAGTGGCCGGCCTTGAGACCGCAGGTAGGAGGCGTGTACTTGGACGGCATGGCCGCCACCACCCGCTCGTTGACGCCTTGAGCCCATGCCGGCGCCGCGCTGAAAGAAGCAAGCAACGCCAGAGCGGACACGATTCGCGTTCTCACTATTCAAGACTCCTTGTTCGGGGCCACCGGCCCGCCGTGATCGGCGCTCACCAGACGGAGAGCCCGGGATTGCAAGTCCCTTGCCACCTCATGCGCCGGCCTGCCAGTTCGGCGGGCCAGCGCGGCCACGTCCTCATATTCAGGCTTTACCCTGGGACCGTCAGGTCCGTCCAACACCTTCACCCGCACGGCGGTACCGTCGGACGTGGTAACCTCGATTTCGCGGCGTGCGAGCGTCACCCGCTCCGCACTATATCGCCGAATTCCCGCCGTCGTGCTGTGACGGAAGAGCGCTTCGGCCACGCTGTCGGCTTCGGCCGGAGCCGCGGTAATCTCGATCCGGAAGCCGGTGCGGCCTTTCTTCATCTGCGTCGCCCAAAGCTGCACATCGAGCGCTCCTGCCAAAAAGAGCGCCTCCCGCATGGGGGCCAGATACTCCGGGCTGAGATCGTCCAGGTCTGTGGACAGCAGGATCACCTCACCCGATTCCAGGGCTGCGGTAGCCAGGATGAGCCTGAGGGCGTTGGGATAGTTGCCGGGGTTGCGTCCTCCCGCTCCCCAGGCGC
>JAICPP010000230.1 GCA_025929805.1 Gemmatimonadales bacterium
CGTGAATCGTGCTGCGCTCCATCTGCCGTAACATCCTTCCTCCCAGTCACTCGACTGGGTTGTACGACGGCAGCGGTAGCCTGTAACACTTTTATCCCGACATTCGGCCTCTCACTGTCCATTTCTGTTCCGGAGATTACACTTGATCCGCCAACGGACCCGTATCCACAATCGGTTACAGAGCCTGCTGCAGCGGCACAATCTGGTTCCGCCGGGCCCTGAGCCCTACAGCCCTGCCCACCAAGCCTGGTGGTCGGCGCTGGGCCTGCCGGCCAGCGAGCACCTCCGCCTGCGGCACGAGTTCGCTGTGCTGGATGCGCTCGAACCGCTCATCGCCGAGGCCGACCAGGAACTGGAGCGCCAGGGCACCATCGAACCCTGGGCAAGCCAAACCCCTTTCCTGGTGCAACTGCCGGGTATCGGGGGTGCTGACGGCCATGGTCTTGTTGAGTGCGATCGGTGACATCGATCGTTTCCCCTCGACCAAGCAGTTAGTCGGTTACGCCGGCTTAGGCGCTTGCGTGCACGACTCCGGCCAGAGCCATCGGACCGGCGGCATTACCAAGCAAGGTCGTGGAGACCTACGCGGGGTGCTGGTGGAGACAGCCTGGGTGGCGGTGCGGACCCATCCCGAGATCGCGAAGTCTGGGTGTGCTAGGCTGGGCGGGTTGGACTCGATGGTCGTACGTAGGGACGACGATGCCGCTCTGCCCGCGCTGCCACAGCACCCGCCTCAAGCGAGCCGGGCGCCCGGCGCCGACCAACGCTTCCGGTGCTTGGCCTGCCGCCGTACCTTCACCGAGCGCACGGGCACGGCCTTCGCCGGCTACCGCTTCCCCGCCGAGGTCATCCTCATGGCCGTCCGGTGGTATACGCTCTATCGGCTGTCGGCGGCGAACACCCGCGACCTGCTCGCCGAGCGCGGCATCGACGTCTCCGACCGGACAGTGCTATGCTAACCTGGGTCCAGACCTTCGGCCCGCTGCTGGCAGACGCCGCCCAGCACCAGGCATGCAAGCTCGGGACGCGCTGGTGGTGCGACAAGACGTAGGTGCGCGTCAAGGGGCAGTGGGCGTATCTCTATCGGGCCATGGATGAGTACGGCCAGGTGATCGACGTATTCCTGCGGGCACACTGGGATCTGGACAGCGCCAAGGCGTTCTTGGCCCAAGCGATCGAGCGGCGCGGGGTCACGCCAACGGAGGTGATCACCGATAGCCATCAGGCCTATCAGTGGGCAGTACGGGATGCGGCGCCCGAGGCAGTCCACGTTGTCACCAGGCGCCCGGCTACCCGACGACACCGCCGATCGAGCGCTCACCTGTTCCAGTTAAGGACTGGGTACGCCCGATGCGCGGGCTGCAGTCGATCGCCACGGGGCAACAGCTGGTAGAAGGGATGACGGAGGCGCAGGCGATCCGGCGTGGCGACGTGGCGGTGGTGGCCGCGTTTCAGTGGTTAGCGGGCGAGCTGCGCGCCCGCAGCACGAGCTCGCACCACCTCGGCCTCTTCAGCGCCTGTGTAGCACATCCTAACTTCTTGGTCTCCCCGCCAGGGCAGGTGGATGGAGGCCTAGCGGGCATCATCGAGGGAGCGGCCTCGACCAAAGACGGAGGTCACGATCTCCCGCACGAGCATCACCTCGTCCTCCCGGCGCGCGAGGGCACAGAGCTGGCGATAGCGGGTAGTGATGTCGACCTCGTAGCCATCCGGGACGGTGTGGGCCATGAATACGCTCCGTCAGTGGCTACTGAGACAAGCTGCGGAATGGTGCTGATTGACCCACAGTGCCGTGGCAAGGTTAGTGTGGATGCGCTAGGAATTGCGACCCAGGAGGGCGAGGATCCCGTCAACAGGATTTGTCCCGACTGGTCAGGATCGGCATCCAGATCAGATCCCCGGGACCGAACCTGGACCGGGACAGGAGGCCAGTAGGCCAACTACCGGGACTGTACCGGTCGCCCCACGATGACCGCGAACAAATAGAGCAGACTTCATCTGGATTCACCGAGTCCGATGGAGCCAGGGCCATAGCCCAGGCGGCTCCGGTCCAGGCAACCGGATCACCTGGGACAGTGCTAACGTCAATCGGTGTCTCTGGGCAAACCACCCGTACTCAACGGGGTTCGCTCTCTGGAATAGCTGTCTGCTGATGTCCCGTCTCAGACACGATCCCGCAGCGAGCCAGCGCGAGGCCCAAGTGATGCAAGTTCAGAACCGCACGTGGTCATCTAGGTCACGTGCCCTCTTCCTAGGCCACAGATCCACGAGGATCGCGCGATGCGAGGGCTCCAGCAGGAGTAACGTACTGCTGGGGATTACAGACAGCGACCGCCCGACAGCCGAGGATCCTGGCGGAGGGGCACCAGTTGCCAGTGGAGGGTCGCGTCGACGGATCAGCGGGATAGATGTCGCTCGGATAATTGCCGTCGCAGGGATGGTCATGGTCCACTTCGGCCCAAATCCGGTGCCGGACACGACAGCTGGGCAAATGTATGCCTTAAGCCATGGCCGTGCTTCAGTACTGTTTGCGCTCCTCGCGGGCGCAGGGGTCGCACTCCTCTTTCGTCGGCGCGCCAGCGGCCACCCGTTTCTCGTCCGCGGGCGAATCCTGCTTCGTGGGGCGTTGCTCTTGCCGATTGGGCTCTGGCTACAGGATCTCGATCACGGGGTCCTTGTTATCTTACAATACTACGCGCTCTATTTCGTGTTCGCGGCGCTGGTGGTAAGCGTCCCGGATCGGTGGCTCATAGCTGGTGCTGCCGGTGTGCTTGTCTTCGGTCCACTGATGTATCTCGTAGGCGAGTCCACCTGGCCCGAGTGGTACAAGGATGATCCGCCCACGATCGGCGACTCGGCTGCCAAGGTCACTCGTGACCTGCTCCTCTCCGGGGCCTATCCACTCGTAACGTGGGCGGCACCGCTCCTGGTCGGGGTATGGGTCGGGCGCAGAAACCTGACAATGCCCAGGGTGCGGTGGATCCTGTTGGGGGTCGGGACAATATTGGCGGTCGCAGCGGCCATTACGGGGCGCCTCGCCACTTCGGTCGAGAATCCACAGCTTGCAGATCTACTGACGACTGAGCCACACAGCCAGATGCCGTTATGGATGGCCGGCTCGATCGGGTCAGCGTTGGCGATCCTCGGCGGGACGCTCTTGCTGAGCGACTTGCTTGGCCGTGCGGCTTGGCCGTTGGTCGCTGCTGGACAGCTTGCACTGAGCATCTACGTAGGTCACCTGTTCGTGCTTCACGCGTATCCCGAATTAGTCAAGCGCGAGGAAGTGTTCGCGGCGTTTGCCAGCGTCGGCATGTTCATGTTTATCACCATCGTATTCTGCACACTCTGGAGAGCGCTATTCTCGCGGGGTCCGCTCGAGGCCATTCTGGGCGCACCATGGTGGCTCATCGAGCGCTTGATCGAGCGAGCCGAATCGAGCCGGCAGCGATCGAACACCAGCCGGGAACAGGCCAAGACCGGTCCTCAAAAGTGTTGACCAACTGGTGCATAACTACTGGTTCCGGAACTAACCTCCGGCATTCTCTCCGGTGATCTGGCCCAATCCCTCACCACGGGCATCCCAGAGCCCGACCGGGTGCGTGGCGCGCGGGAGGAGCTTCGGTGCTCGTGGACGCCGATTCCGCGGCACGCGCGGGGTGGATCTTGTGCCAGCCGGCCGCCATCTCCCCAATACGTTCACGATATTGGCCAATCAGCGCATCCCAGTCGCGGCAGACGCCACAGCAGGGGCCGTACGCGCAGGCCGGGATTGGACGAGTTCGAGGGAATCCTGAGCCAGAGGATCGGGCGGAGATAGGCGCTCCACCGTAGTAGCCAAACCGGGGGACGATGGTGGACGGCGGCGGACGGAGAACTGGTGTCCTACGCCTACGAACGCCGGTAACTGGACCCCCATGGACGGCTCACGACGAACGCAAAAACCGTTGGGGGCGACCCTGTGCGGGTCCGAATCCCACCTTCGGCAGCGCTTCCTCATTTCCCCTACTCGAATGCGATTCCTTGAGGCGTTTACGGGTCTTTGCAAAGGACCTGCAAACGAGGATCGCAAAAAAACGTACCAACCCGGTGGTGAAGAACCTCGTTCGCCCATATTGGATCCAGCCTGCACTTGTGTGCTCCTAGTGCTCCATTCCTCAAAGCGAGTAGACAAAACGACGACGAAGCTGACGATGAGGGCGAGGCGGACGGCCCCAGACCCAGGGCCTTAGCGCGACGATTGAGCTGGCAGGTGGCGATTGTGGTAACAGCCTCAATCTCGGTGTGATCGGCGAAGCTCTGGCTCGCGAAGGCCTCCCGTCGAAAGAGCCGCCACCAGCCTTCAATGAGATTGAGCCAGCAGGCCCC
>JAICPP010000280.1 GCA_025929805.1 Gemmatimonadales bacterium
GAGGTCTTCATCGTCCTCGTCGTCTTGGACGTCAATCACGAGTGGCTGTTCGGGCTGAGGCTGGGCGCCCGAAGCCACTCCCGTATTACCGCCTCCGGGTAACCAGTAGCCGCACACCAGCCATCGCATGCGATGGCCAGTGCTTCATTCACCGACCAGGATTGGTGGACCAGGAACGAGAGGGCGCGAACATCACCGGCGACGACGCTGCCCAAGATGGACACCGAGAGATTGCGCACCTCCCAGGTTGGATCGCCATACCTGGTCGTCGTGCAGTCGAAAGCCGCGTCCGCGCTTCAGTGCAGCTAGTTGGACGAGTACTATTCAAGGCTCGTCGAAGAAATCCTCGGCCTGCTGTCTCCTGAACCGATGATGCCGATGCGGCTGGGCCGGCTATTCGTCCGGCGGCGAAGGGTTGAAAACTTGCTCCAGAATATGCTGGGTGAGCTGTTGTACCAGTTCATCCGGCGGAGGGGGTGCGGCTGGCGATTCATCCGGTGGCGAATCGCCGTGCGGTAGAGTGTCCAGATATCGTTCGATGAGATGCCGAGCCAGTTGCCGTAGCGGTTCCTCCTTTGGTGCCGCTGGCGATTCGACGTGTGGCTGTGGTGGTGGCGACCCTAGCACGCGCCGAGAGGTGACCGGCCACGCGCATGCGGTTGAGCGCCGACTCACTGGTAAATGAGGGGACGATCTCAAGCTACTCTTGTTGCAGGTTTGGCTGGTCGAGGAGCCAGCCGTCCGGCCCCCGCACCAATTGCCACGTACCGACCCAGTGCCGGGTTGCGCTCGGTGATCCCACGACCTCGAGTAGGGTGACCGAGACAGTCGCCCTCCCTGCTGCCTCGCCGGAAGCACTAACCTGTGCATGTTGCACCGTTATCTCCTGGGTATTGCGGAAGCGCTCGGTGATGTTTTGAGCTGGTGGGTAAGTGGCTCGCATTCTTGGGGTCCACAAGCCCACAGCCTGATCAAATTGATGCTGGTCAATCAACTGATAGAAGCGCATGACGGCTTCCGTTGGGGGCGGTGAAGACGGTGGCGACGGCGCCGGTGAAGGGGGCGATTCCACGTGTGGCTGTGGTGGCGTCTTGGCCAGGGGCGGTAGTTTCTGCGATGGCGGCGGTGGTGCCAGCGCTGGGGGTTCCGCAGGCTGGGTTTGAACTACCGCTGGGGCCGGTGAAGACGGTGGCGACGGCACCGGTGAAGGAGCAGGTGGCGCTACGGACGGGGGCTGCGATGGCGGGGCTGATGATTCCACTGGCGCGCTGGGACTCACGCCGGGCACACTGGCTCCAGGACTCGGTGGTGAGCTTGTTTGCGATCCCAGACCTGGCGTTGGGCTGGTTGCCAGTACCGGACCCCGTGCCAGACTGGAGGATGTGGGTCCGCTTGAACTCACTGGATGCGTAGCCAGCCGCGGACTAGCCCTGAGGTTCCCGATTGCGGTGAACATCAGCACGACCGCGATGATGAGTGCTAACGTGCTCCCAGCCAGCACCGCAGCTCGATGCGACCGGGCTGCCGCGATCACCGGCACCATCACCCCCCTGGCTGTACGGTCTTGGAGGGGTTCATGGGGCGCTGGGGTGTCTCGCTCCGATGTTACGGCTGTTGTCTCAGGGATAGCACCCACGGAGTTCGCCGTGGGCGGTGTGGCGGTATCAGCCGGAGGAGGATCGGCGGCAGGGCGCAGCGTCGGCCCCATCGCCGCCACAAAGCTTCCCAGGAAGGCATCAACACGCTCATACCGCTCGGCTGGGTTCTTCGCCAGGGCTCGCGTCAGCACGGCCTCGACTTCTGACGGGAACCCGGGCAGCAGCGAACTTGGCGGTGGCGGTGGCTGAGTTCGCTGCATCCGCATGACCGCGGCCGGCGTTCGGGCCAGGAACGGGACCCGCCCCACCGTGATCTCATAGGTGACGATGGCCAGGGAATAGAGATCGGCGAGGGGGGTGATCCCCGCTTCGCCCCGTGTCTGCTCTGGGGCCAGGTATTCCTGGGTACCAACGATCACCCTGCTGCCCGTGGTCCGCCTGAGAGTCCTGGCCACTCCAAAATCTGAGAGCAGCACTCGGCCATCGTTGGCCAGCAAGATGTTGCCCGAGTTGAGATCTCCGTGAACGTAACCGGACCGATGCGCGTAGAACAGCGCACTCCCAACCTGCTGCACGATACTGATGATCAGATCCGCCGTGAACCCCGACCCGGCGGCATGGACCGCCGCGAGCCGCTCCTTGAGGCTCTGGCCGTCGATCAGCTCCATGACGAAGTACTGGAGGGGCCCATCGGACCCAAAGTCGAGGAGGCGCACAATATTGGGATGCTTGAGGCTGGTGAGGGCCCGCGCTTCTCGCTCGAACCGCTCCGGGAATGGCTGATCGTGGGGTTGGCAATACAGGAGCTTAATGGCCACCGGCTGGCCGAGCGGCTCCTGGATACCCTCGAAGACCACACCGATTCGGCCACGGGTGATGAAACGTGTTACCCGGTAGCCGTTGAATGACCGGCCGATCAGGCCGTCGATGGCTTTACTTTCGAACCTCACGAGTGACACGGGCGGTACCTCAGCCCATCTTGGTGGTGACCAGTAGGGAGCTCGGGGGCCGTAACGTCTAGGCTGGCGCGAACCATTCGTCATCAGCTTAGTTCGATGGTACACATCGAGCGGATTAAGTCAACGGATAGTGGCCAGAGGGTGAAGGGCTCATCCCCTCTCGTGCTTGGCAAGGGCGGATATGCGTTGCTGTTGGATTCCATGTAACAAAAAGGCTGCAGCCAGCCTGTTGAAAAACGAGAGGCCGATGGCGGTAGAATGGCCCCCTTCCAAATAGAAGAGAGAGGACGCAACCGTGCTGGGGGGCAAAGCCCGCAGCTTGGACCGCATCGAACACGTCACGTTTGATTCCCTCGTCCCAGCCGACCACTTCTACCGGCATGTCGAGCGAACCGTTGATCTGTCCTTCGTGCGCGGGCTCGTTGCGGACTGCTACGCGGCTGGTGGCCGTCCCGCGATCGATCCGGTCGTCTTCTTCAAGCTGCAACTGGTGATGTTCTTCGAGGGGATTCGCTCCGAACGGCAGTTGCTCGCCGTCGCCACCGATCGCCTGAGTGTCCTGTGGTACCTTGGCTCCGACCTCAATGAGCCCGTACCGGACCATTCGAGTCTGACCCGCATCCGGGATCGCTA
>JAICPP010000117.1 GCA_025929805.1 Gemmatimonadales bacterium
CATCGGCGAGCGATACCGCCAGGGCGGGATCGGCAAACAGCAGCGGCTGGGAGTCAGGTGGGTGGCGAAGAGTCACCACCAAACGGCCCTCGTTCCCAGGACCGGCCGACTCGATGCCGAGCGCATGGAGCACCTCAGGACGTGCTAGCCAGGTCGATGAGATCCGGGCAGCGGCGCTGGAGGAGGAACCGTTCTGCGAGTCGCGCAGGGTAAACACCCACTGCCGGCGGGCGTCATCCCGAGTCCACTGAGAGGCAAGCCCAGGGCGAAGCTCCGCGCGACAATCCAGCCGAACCAACGTTTCGGAAAACTGTGAGAAGAGAAGACGCTCGCTATCGTTTGTCGGGATGGGCGCGTGCGCCGGATTGACGGTGTCCTGCAGGACAACCGTGAACGTGTCCAGCCGCGCCGCCTCTGCGTCAACGATGAGGCAAGGATCGGGAGCTTCGGGCTCGATAGAGGGTGCCGGAGTCCTGGGGCCGCAGCCTGCGATCACGAGCAGAAGCCAGCCTGCCGCTCCTAGGACTCCGCGACCACGAATGGGCTCCCTCCCAGCTTGGCTTTGACCTCTGGCACGGCCGCCGCAGCTTCCGACTTGGTAGCGTATCCGCCGACCCGGATCTTGTAGAGTCCTCCTTCCTGCACCGTCACGACATCGAATCCACGCGATTTCAGCTTGGCCGCCAGCGATCGCGCGGTCGAGACGCTGCGGACTGCGGTGATCTGAATCCGATAGCGGGCGCCTGCAACGGCGGGCGGAGTGGAATCCGCCCTTGGCGGCTCGGCCCGGGGATGGGGAGCCGGAGGCGTTGGTGGAGCGGGCGCGGCAGCCACTGAAGGTGGTGTCCCCCGTCCAGTGTCGGGAGGCGCAGGGACCAGTATGGTTTGCGAGTCCATGCCGGCAGTGTCTGCCGTCGGAGCCTCGGTGGGCCGCGGCGCGCCGGCCCCGGCAAGCTGGCTGCAGCGCTGGTTGAGATAGCCGAGCTGATTCTGGACCTCGATGTTGCCACGGGAAGCCGCCAGACCGTCGGCGATCCACCGGCAGGCGATCTCGGGTCTCTTCTGGTCGAAGTAGGTACGCGCGGCCCAATAGGCAGCCTGTGGCAGAAGTGAGCTACCGGGATAGTCGAGACGAATCCGCTCCAGGTTGCGGGCCGCCCCATCCAGGTTGGAGCTGGCGTAGTCGAGCTGAACCAGACGAAGAAGGGCGTCATCGGCCCAGCTGGAAGACGAGTATTCCACGGCCACGCGCTGGAGCTGCCGGCGCATCTCGGCCGCGTCACTGGCCACCATAGCCTGAGTGTAGATGATCTGAGGGTACAGAGTATCGGTGGAAGAGGTGGCAGCCAGCAGCCGTTGGACCTTGATCCGCGCCGAGTCTCCCTGGCCCTCCTGGGCATGTCGGATGACCTCGACCAGGCGAGGGTCGGTTTGCGAGAACGCGGGAAAGACGGGAAAGACGGGAAGGAGTAAAAGGACGCGCCCCAAAACGCTTCTCACAGAACGCGAAATCGAAGTGCTAACTCGTTTCACTGTTCGTCTCACTGTCCGTAACCTTCCCGTCCTTCCCGTCCTTCCATCACGCTGCCTCCGCCGAGCGCACGCCAATGCGCAGTATGAGGTCGGTCAACACTCCCCGCTCATCCGAAATGGTTGTGCTCTTGAGCGCCTGGTCGGCCTCGATGCTGGCTTTCAGGGCCGATCGCAGGCGCTCAGCCGGCCACTGGGCCACGATCCGGCTCCAGCGGGAGGCCTCTTCCTTGTAGCCCAGCAGTCCGCCGGGTCGATTCCGGAGCAGGGCCTTGAAGATGGCATCCTCCAACCTCCCCGCTCGAAGCCCTTTGTCGAAGAGGCTTCTGGCCAGCGCGAGACCGATCAGCGCCGTTCCCAGCGTGGTCACCAGCTTCACCCCGGTCATTCCGGGTTGCGCCAGGATCGAGGCCAGTATGGTCACGGCCCTGCCGGACTGGTCGTCGAGAACGGCCCAACGCCAATCCCACAGGGTCTCGCCATGGCGAACTCCCACCATCTCTCCCACCTGCTCGCTGGTGAGCGGCAGGTCCGAGGGCAATGCGGCGAACTTCGACAGCTCGGAAACGAGTGCGCCGAGGTCGGTTCCCACCGAGCGCACCAGATGGTCTGCCGCCTCGGGCTCTAGGCTCACCCCCAGGGTTTCGGCCCGGCGCTGGACCCACCGGGCCGCGCGCTCGGCTGGCAGGGGATCGAACCGCACCGAATAGGATCCGCGAACCAGATCCCTGTCCTCACTATCCTCGCCGGCTCCCTGGATCAGAATTGCGAGCGTGTCCGGGCAGGGGCTATTGAGGTAACGGAGGAACGCAGTTCGGCTCCGGGTTTTCCGCTTCCACGCCTCGACCTCGCGGAGCACCACCACGCGGCGCTGTGCCATCATCGGGAGCGTATTACACAGGGTGTGGATCTCTTCGGCCTCGAGCTGACTGGCGGATCGCTGATCGAGGTTGAAGTCACGCATACCCGGTTCCAGGGCCAGGTCGAGGATGGAGCGTACCGCCTCGTCCTTGAGCACGTCCTCAGGACCGTGAAAGTAGTAGACCGGCGCGAGATCGCCCTTGTTCAGGGATCGCAACAACGCGTCCATCGAATGTGCCGGCATGCCTGAAACGTATCGTGGCCGCCGGAGACAGGTAAGCCGTTGGCGGCTCAGGTCATCGCCGGAATCCCTGGATAAACATCAAGGCGATCAGGGTCTTGGCGTCCACGATCTCCCCGTTGCGGATCATGTTCATGGCCTCGGACCAGCGGCGGGTCTGCACCTCCATGAATTCGTCCGACTCGCGACGATGGGTTCCCTTCTTCAATTCGTGAGCCATGAAGAGATGGATCTTCTCGTCGGTGAACCCGGGCGTGGTATAGATGGTGGTGAGCCGAGCCAGCACATCAGCGGTCATCCCGATCTCCTCTTCCAGTTCGCGCTGAGCGCAGGTTGCCGCTGTTTCGCCCGGGTCCAGTCGGCCGGCAGGAATCTCCCAGATGAAGCTGTCGGCAGCATGACGGAACTGGCGGATGAGGTAGATCCGCGGATCCGGGGCCCGAGGCTCATCGATGAAGGGCACAACGGCCGATGCCCCGGGGTGGCGTATCATCTCCAGCTGGCCGGTAGACTGGTTGGGGAAACGCACAGTGTCGCGGTCGAGGTTGATGACCTTGCCGCTATACAGTCGTTCCGAGGATACGAGCGTCATGGGCCCGAGGGGTGAGAGGTGAGGGGAGACAACGTCGCACGCACCCAGGCTATGGGGATCTTCAACGCTTCGGCGGCCAGATAACGCAGCTCGAGCACCGGGTTGTCCGATATGGGGCTGCTTTCGGTCGGGGAGGTGTACGCCACCAGGTGTGTCCGCTGAGCCTCGAGGCGGAGTCGGAGCATGTGAAAGGGATCACTCACCAGGATTACCCGCTTCAGCCGGGCTGCTGCCAGCCATGCGGCCACGGCAGTCATGGAGGCCTGAGTCGAGCGGCCTTGCGGCTGGGCCACCACCGCGCTCGGCGGCACCTTACGAGTCAGAAGGTAGTGTTGCGCCACGCTCGCTTCACTGGTGGTGTCGCCTCGCCCCACGCCTCCGGTCACGACAATCCGAGGCGCCAACCCTTCCCGATACAGTTGAAGGGCATGGTCCAGCCGAGCTCGAAACACCGGTGACGGGCGGCCATTGTACTGAGCCGCGCCGAGTACCACGATCGCATCGGCTGGCAGCCGCTGATCCTGCTGACTGACCGCCAACACCAGAACCAGCGCGACGGTATAAATGATGGCTGCCGCCAGAAGGATCAGGACAATAATTCGGCGGAGAGTTTGAAAGGGGGAGCGAGGGAAGGTTGGCTGGCGTCGTTCCGCTGTCACAGCTCGAAGCTCTCGCCATGACTGGGGATTCTGACATCCTTGACTCCCTCTTCTCGCAGGAGGTTCGCCATGGCCTCAAGGGCCGCCGGCTCGCCGTGCACCACAAAGGCTCGGCGAACCGGCCCGCCCAGCCGCCGGACCCAGGCCCGCAGCTCATCGCGATCGGCGTGCGCCGAGTAGCCGGTGATGGATTCGACCTCCGCCCTGCGCTCGTACTCCTGTCCCAGGATTCGGACCCGCTCTTGTCCGTTCTGGATGCGGCGGCCGAGCGTGTGCTCCGCCTGGAAGCCGACGAACAGAATCAAGTTGCGATGGTCGCCAATGCCATGGGCGAGATGGTGCAGGATGCGGCCCGACTCGGCCATGCCGGATGCAGCGATAATGACGGCCGGTCCAGTGTTGGCATCGAGGGCCTTGGACTCTGCTACCTCGCTCACATAGCGAAGCAGGGGGAAATCGAAGAGCTCGTTGGTGATCTCGATCAGGCGCTCACGCCGATCGAACACCTCGGGATGCATCCGGAACACGGTCGTGATGTCCACCGCCAGCGGACTATCGAGGTAGATGGGGACCTGGGGGATCTGGTTGGCCCGGAACAGGTGGTGCAGACTGTAAATCAGCTCCTGAGCCCGGCCAACCGCGAACGCCGGAATCAACAACTTCCCCCCGCGGGCGGCCGTCTTTCGCACCGCGGCGGCCAAGCGTGACTCGGCCTCGGCAAAGGACTCGTGCTGCCGGTCGGCGTAGGTGGCCTCGATAACCAGTGTGTCGATCGGTCCGGTCGGCGGCTCCGGGTTCCGGACGATGGGGAGATTGCTTCGGCCGATGTCACCGGAAAACACCACTCGATGATTGCCACCTTCGCTGACCCGCAAGTCGACGGTAGCGGAGCCGAGGATATGGCCCGCTTCCACGAAGTCGAGGGCCAAATGCTTGCGCAGGTAGAAGACCCGGCGATAGGGGATGCCAACCATGAGATCTTGTACGGCGATGGCATCGCGCAGCGAGTACAGCGGTTCGCTTTCGATGCCCACCTTGCCATGGCGGCTGAGAAACTCGTGGTCTTTCTCCTGGATGTGCGCCGCGTCAGCCAGCATGACGGCGCATAGATCACGAGTGGCGGGAGTGGCGTAAACTGGACCGTGAAAGCCCTCCTTGACCAGCAAGGGGAGCCGGCCGCTATGGTCGATGTGCGCGTGGCTCAACACCACACCATCGAGCCGGCGGGCGTCGAAGGGCAGCTCCGCGTTCAGGGCATGGGCGGGGGCCCGGCGGCCCTGAAACAACCCCGCATCCAGGAGGATACGGGCTCCGGCTGCCTCGAGCAGGTGCATGGACCCGGTGACCTGGCCTGCGGCGCCCCAGAAGGTGAGTCGTATTCCGGTCACGAACTGACCTCCCCACAAGCGTGTACGCTTTCTCTTCTCACGCTACCTGGTCCCAAACAGTCTATCGCCGGCGTCACCCAGACCCGGCAGGATGTAGCCCACCGGGTTGAGCTCCCGGTCGAGCGCGGCAGCGAAGAGGGGTACATCGGGGTGCGCGTCGAGCATCCGGCTGACTCCCTCGGGGGCGGCGACCAGGCTCAGAAATCGAATTCGGCGAGCGCCTGCCTTCTTGAGGGCGCCCACGGCGGCCACGGCCGATCCGCCGGTGGCGAGCATGGGGTCGAGCACGAAGAAATCACGCTCCATGTGGTCAGCCGGGATCTTGAAGTAGTAGTCCACCGGCTGGAGCGTCTTGTGGTCGCGGTAGAGGCCGATGTGTCCCACCCGAGCCGAGGGGATGAGTTGGGTAATGCCGTCCACCATGCCGAGTCCGGCTCGGAGGATAGGAACCAGCGTCAGCTTCTTCCCCGAGACCTGCTGGCCGGTGGTGCGCTCCAACGGAGTCTCGATCTCGGTAGGTGCGGTCGGCAGATCCTTGGTCACCTCGTAGGCCATGAGCATCGCGATTTCGCTGACCAACTGCTTGAAATCGCGGGTGCTGGTGTCCTTGTCGCGGAGAATAGTGAGCTTGTGTTGGATGAGGGGGTGAGACAGAACAGTAAGATTGGGAAACCTGGGTGGCGGCATGGGGGGGAAATATGCGGTCGAAAGGGAGGACAGTGGTAGTGGACCCCGTCTCGCGCGGGCGGGGAGCACCTCCGATATTCGGCGGATCCCTGGGTTGTAAGGAGGCACCTGATGGGTACCATGCGGCTGGTGGTAGAGACGGGTGGCCAGGCTACGCTTGCGGAGGCCAGTATCGACCGCCTTCGTGAGCTGCTCCCCCACAAGACGCAACAGCTGTGGCTCGACATTAGCGACCCCGAAGAAACCGAGGTGGCGCTCTTGCGCGACGTATTCGGCTTCCACGAGCTGGCCTTGGAGGACGTGACCCGGCCGCACGAGCGCCCCCGCTGTGACGCGTACGGCAACTACTATTTCATCGTGGTCTACGCTGCGGAGCACTCGGGTAATGCGTTCGTGCCGCGGGAGCTCAACCTGTTCTGGGGTGAGAATTACCTGGTGACTATTCATCGGCGGCCGGCCGCCGTGCTGGCGGTGCTGGAGGAGTCCCTACGCCGGTGGGAGCGGAACGAGCAGCGGGCAACCCACGGCGTGGCGTGTCTGGCGTATACCCTCTTCGAGAGCTTGGTGGACGGCTACTTCGTGGTCCAGGATCGGATTGCAGAGCGGATTGCCGCGATCGAGGAATCCATCTTCCAGGGAATCGAAGGAGCAGCCGCCGATCTATTCCGGCTCAGGAAGGAGTTGCTCCGGGTGCCGCCGCTGCTGGCGCCGACCAGCCATGTGCTGGCCGAGGTGCTCCGGCGCGATCGCATGATTCCGGATAGGCTCAAACCCTACTTCGCCGATGTTCAGGACCACGCGGTCCACGTCCTGGCGGAGCTGGATAGCCAGCGCGACCTGCTCGGCGCCGCGCTCGATACCCAGGTGTTCTACGCCTTCAACCGGCTCGGCAAGATCATGCAGCGACTGACGGCGATCACCCTGATCATCCTGGTACCCAACTTCGTGGCCAGTATCTACGGGATGAACTTCGACCGGATGTATCCGCCTGGCGAGTGGGAGTACGGTTTCCTTGCGGTCGTTATACTCCTCTTCGTCATGATTGCGTGGGGCTTCATTCACTCCCGTCTGCTTCGGTGGCTGTGAGGTGCCCTCACTCAAATGGCTTGGCTGGACATGCTCTTTCCTTATATTTCTCGCCCCTGGGGCCAGGTAGCTCAGTTGGTAGAGCAGCGGACTGAAAATCCGCGTGTCGGGGGTTCAATTCCCTCCCTGGCCACTCGCTAACTCGGTGCTTTGATACTGCTTATCGGAAGCATGGCCACCTGACCCGGGTGACGTTTTTTACTGTCAAGTACCTGAAAGGGTGTGATTGCCCACAGGGCGCTTGCGCGCCGATAGCTAACGATCTGCCAGTGCAGCTACGAACTCTTGCATGCTCCCGAATCGGTCGCCGGCTGACTTGGCCAGGGCTTTGATGATTGCTCCATCGACCTCCGGAGGCACAGCGGCATTCAGCCGCCGGGCTGACGGGACCGGAGTACTGACAATCCGATTGACCACCTGGCTGAGCGACAGTCCACTGTACGGTACTTCGCCGGTCAACATCTCATACAGAATGCATCCTAAACTGTAGATATCGGCTCGCTGGTCGAGACTGAGGTCTCCCCCGAGCTGCTGCGGGCTCATATAGAAGACGGTACCGATCATGATGCCGGTCGCGGTGAGCCTCTCATAGTCCGCGGCTCCTATAGCACGGGCGAGCCCAAAGTCGGCGATCAGCGCCCGTCCGTCTGCGAGGAGGATGTTCTCCGGCTTTACGTCCCTATGTAATACCCCGCGACTGTGGGCGTATCCGAGGGCGTCCGCCGCATCGTGGGTAATCTTGAGTGCCTCACCGAGAGATAACTGCCGTTCTCGCTTGAGCCGCTGGTGCAGCGACTCTCCTTCGACATACGGCATGACGTAGTACAGTACATCCCCGGCATTTCCGGAATGGTAGAGCGGCACGATCAACGGATGGGACAGCGAAGCGGCGATTTCGATTTCCCGCAGGAAGCGGCCGGTACCGAGGGCGTTGACCAGCGCGGGCTGCATGACCTTGATGGCCACCGGCCGTTGATCACGGTCGTCGTGCGCCAGGTAGACGACCGCCATGCTGCCCCGACCGATCTCGCGGTCGAGGGAGTAACGGCCGCCCAGGGCTTCCGCCAATAAGTCCCGAACTACAGTCATGGTTACTGTCCGGTCAGAAGCGGCGCTAGACGTACGTGCGTCGCAGCATTTCGGCCGCCGACTCATCCAGCCGGTCGGCCCACCGGAGCTGATCGAAAAGCTGGAGCAGATCGTCCGGGGTCAGCCTGCGCCTTCCGGTATCGAGATCGTATGCGATCCTCCCGCGGTGCATGACGATCAGTCGGTCCCCCAGGTGTACTCCCTCCATTATTGAGTGAGTCACCATAAGAGTCGTGAGCCCGTCCGCGGTGATGGCTCTTTGCGTCAACTGGATCACCTGCTCTGCCCGGCGTGGGTCCAGTGCCGCGGTGTGCTCATCCAGCAGCAGGAGGGCTGGCCGTACCATGGTCGCCATGAGCAGCGTGAGCGCCTGGCGCTGCCCCCCCGAAAGCAGCCCTATGGGAGTGTCGAGACGTTCCTCGAGACCCATACCGAGCTGGCTCACCGACTCCTGCAGCCGCCTGCGCCGGTCACGAGCCAGTGCTCGACCGAGCCACCTGCGACTGCCGCGGCGGCTGGCGAGCGCCAGATTCTCCGCGATACTGAGGTCGGCGGCGGTACCGGTGAACGGGTTCTGGAACACCCGGCTAATGAGGCGGGCTCGCCGCTGTTCGGCCCAGTGGGTGACCTCCCGGCCTTCGAGGTAAACTCTTCCCGATGTGAGGGTGAGGCCGCCGGCAATCGCATTCAGCAGGCTGGTCTTACCGGAGCCGTTTGAGCCGAGTACGACTGTGAACGTGCCCCGCTCCAGCTCCAAGTCGACTCGGTCCAACGCTCGCATTTCGCTCGGCGTGCCCTGGTGAAAGACCTGCGACACGCTCTCCAGTCGTAGGGCGATGTCAGGCATGTCCCCGGACCGGACCGATCGGACGAACCTTGCGCATGAGCTGCGGGAGCACGAGTACGGCAAGCACCAAGAGCGCGGTCACCAGCTTGAGGGCATTCGGGCTCAGGCCGGCACGTACCGCGGCCGCTACCACCAGCCGAAACACAACCGCACCCACCACCGCCCCGGCGATCCAGCGCCCGATCGGCCGCTTCCCCACCAGCGCCTCTCCGACCATGAGATTGGCCAACCCGGCCACCACCGCCCCGATACCCATCTGAATGTTGGCAAAGCCCTCGTATTGGGCAAAGAGCGCTCCCGACAGCGCGATGAGGCCGTTGGAAAGACCGAGAGCCAGTATCACCATCCGATCGACATCAATGGCAACCGCTTTCGCCATCTGCGAGTTGTTCCCCGCGGCGCGCAGGGCCAACCCCAGATCGGTTCCCATGAAAAAGGTCAGGCAAAGCGCCACTCCTCCGACCAGCAACGTCATCAGGACCAGGGTGGCAATACTGCCACCGCTCACCGTGGAATCGAACACCGTGAGGCTGGGCGGAAGATGGACGAGGCGCTGTCCCAGCCGTTCGGCCGAGGCCATCAGACTCCCAGCGGAAACGAGAGAGACGTTGCCGCTTCCCATCACGAACAGACTCACCGAGTAGAGTGCGGTGCTGATGAGGACACCGGCGAGGAGTGTGCTGATAAAGAATTGGGTGTGGAGAATGCCGGTGATACTACCGGCTATGATCCCAGTCAGGGTGGCGATTGCGGTGGCTGGGAGCGGATGCACCTCCCGAACAAGGAGCGTTGCGACCACCGCCGCCCCGACGCCGAACGAGCCGTCAGCGGTGAGGTCCAGGGAGTGGTAGATCCGGTAACTGATGAACACCCCAAGCCCGAGCAGCGCCAGGATGAGACCGGTCGTTACCGATCCGATCAGGAGATTCACGGATCTCAGGAGACTTGGGTGATGGGTGCTACCCAGCCAACCCCGCGCAACAGCGCGCTCTCCGCCACCCCATCCTTCCCGCGATCATCCCA
>JAICPP010000120.1 GCA_025929805.1 Gemmatimonadales bacterium
AAGTGGCCAATGCCTGGGTAAGCGACGCGGCGGTCGGACTCTTGAACACGTTGGCCACTGCTTGGCCCTGGCTATCCTGGCTGACCAGCAACAAGTGGCGGCGCAACTCCGCGGCGACCACGTAAAGACCTGGCTGTTGCACGCTGGCGTGGGTGTGATAGTCGTGGGCTTCTGGTTCTGGCTGCCGCCGCTCCAGGCGGTGGGCTGGCTGCTGCTCTTCCTGGCCATAGGGTGCGTCTCCTGGAACCTGCTGCCGCACCGCCGTCGGATGACCCAGGGCCGTCGCGCGGCAACCTATGTCTCTGGAGCGCACGCGATGCTCGGCTTTGCGCTTCTGCTGGCGGGTGCCCGTATCGGTGAGTCGCTAGGCTGGTGGACGTTCGACCGCCTCGGCACCATCGCGGCGCACTTTCATCTCGCCGCCTTCGGCTTCGCCGGGCTCACGGCCGTCGGCGTCGGTGGCCGGATGCTGCCGATGTTCCTGGTCTCGGGAACCGGACCGGAGTGGCCGATGCGAGTCATCGGGCCGGTTGCGGGCACAGCATTGATCGTGCTGGCCGGTGGCCTGCTCGCCCGCTACACGCCGGCGGTTTGGCTCGGCGCGCTACTCGGGACCGGTGCCGCAGCGCTCTTCGTGTCATCGGTTGCAGGATACTTTCGACGCCGGTTAGTCCGAGTGCTGGAACCGGCCTTCGGCCACGTGCTGGCCGGCTTTGCCTCACTGGTGCTGGGGCTGGGGGTGGGACTGGTTCAGCTGGTTACGCCCGGCGTGTCGCTCCGTGGTTGGGTCGTATATGCCGAGCTGATCCTGCTAGGCTGGCTCATCGTCTTCATCACCGGGATCTGGTACCGCCTCTTCGCCTTCCTCATCTGGCTGCACTTCTATCGCGGGGGTGGGACGGTTCCGGTGCGTACGCCCGCGGAGCTGGTACACCGGGGCACGGCGTGGATGACGCTGGGCCTGCTTGTGGCGGGCGTGATGTTCATGGTGACCGGGACCGCGCTGACGTCGGTTACGATGGCCCGCGCCGGAGCAGTCGGTGTCCTGGGAGCCAGCATGGTGATCACTGCTCAATACTTGCGCATCTATATCATGCGGGGCGCCGCGGCCTGATTGGCTCCGCCGCGGGCGTCCGCTACCCCCGGGCGAGTTGCCGTTGCCGCTCGCGCGTCGATAGCTCCAGGCTGCTGCAGACCAGCTCGCACAACTGAAATACGGTCTCGTCCGCGAGATGATAGTAGGCGAAGAGACCCTCCTTGCGCCGGGCGACCAAGTTGTGGGTGAGGAGAAGCTGGAGATGCTTGGAGACATTGGCCTGGCTCAAATTCGTCAGGTCGGCCAATTCGCCCACCGAACGTTCGCCGGCCATGAGGGTTTGTAACAGCTGCAGACGCACGGGCTCGGCCAGCACCTTGAACCGGTTGGCCACCAGCGTCAGTTGTCCCGCCGACAATTGCCGCTTCGGCCCCTTTCTGGATTGGCCGTTCGCGCTCATCTGGCGGCACCGGTAGGAGCCCCGGTCTCCGTCGGCTTGCCGGAGTTGGACCAGGCCTTGAATCCGCCCGCCAGGTTCACGGCGCCGACACCGTGCGCCTGGAGCACACTTGCCGCGATGGCCGAGCGCCCGCCTCCCTGGCAGTGGACGACCAGCGGGCGGCCGGTCGGCAGTTCCCCCAGCCGTTCCTCCAGGTGACCCAGCGGAACATGCACCGCCCCCGGCACATGGCCGCTCTCCCACTCGCTGGCGCCGCGCACGTCCAGTACGTGGACCCGATCAGACTCCATGGCTGACGCGAGCTCATCGACCGTCATCTGAGGCGTGGATGCCAGCGGGCGACCCGTGGCGCTCCAGAATTCCAGGGCCTGACGTTGGAAGTACCCGCCGATCTGGTCCAGGCCGATCAGCGCGAGATTCAACACGGCTTCATCGAGCCGGTCCTCGTCATCGACCAGCAGGTAAAACTCCCGATCGTAGGGCAGCAACCACCCGGCCCAGGTGCTGAACGAGCGGTTGAGCGGGAGGTTGATGGTTCCGGGGATGTGCCCACCGGCAAATGCCTCGGCCGACCTGATGTCGATGATCACCGCGTCTTGCTCGACGAGGTTTGAGATGCTGTCAGGAGGCAAGTGCGCCGGACGCCGGATACCGCCGAGGATGCGCGGCCCTTTCTTGTTGACCAGCTTCATTTTCGCAAAGTAGCGGGGCGGCTCAGGTTGGCCTGCAAGTACCCGGTGGACGAAATCGTCCTCATTCATCTCCTCCAGGGCCCAGTTGGCAATGCGCTCGTAACCGACAGTCGACTGCGGCACTGCGCCCAGTGATTTGCCACAGGCGGACCCCGCACCGTGGCCGGGCCAGATCTGCACGTAATCGGGGAGCTGCTTGAAACGCTGGAGCGAACGGTAAAGCGTTCGCGCACCGGCTTCCATCGTCCCGACGATCTTGGCCGCCTTCTCCAGCAGGTCTGGCCGCCCGACGTCTCCTACGAAGACGAAGTCGCCGGTGAACACCCCGATGGGACGGTCGGTAGCAGCCGTATCGGTAATCAAGAAGGACAGGTGCTCCGGCGTATGACCCGGCGTGTGCATCGTCTCGAGCCGGATATTACCAACCATGAATCGGTCGCCATCCTTGAGCAGCACGGCCCCGTCCTGGCCGGCATAGTCGTAGTTCCACTCCGCGCCCCCTTCGTCCGAGAGGTAGAGGGTGGCCCCGGCACGCGCGGCGAGCTCGCGCGCTCCCGAGACGAAATCGGCATGGATGTGAGTTTCGGTGACGTGCGTGATCCGCAGGTTCTCCGACTCTGCCGCACGGATATACTGCTCGATGTCGCGATTGGGGTCGACCACCACCGCCTCACCAGTGGCAGCGCAGCCTACCAGGTAGCTCGCCTGGGCTAGCTTGGTGTCGTAGAGTCGCTTGAGCAGCATGGGTTCTCCTGGATTAGCCCAAAAACCTCGCGGTTCTGGTAAAGCGTATAGAGACCGACGCACACGAGAAAGACGGCGAACGCCTGCCTGAGTTGTGCCGGTGCCGCGAATCGCACAAGTGCCGTACCGGCAGCAATGCCGCCGATTGCGACCGCGGTGAAGGCTGCGATGAAATCCCAGGGCACTGCTACCCGGTCGAGGTAACCGGCGAATCCGGCGGCTGAGTTCAGGGCAATCACCACAAGCGAGGTGCCTACCGCCTGTTTCATCGGCACCCGCGCGAGCAGTACCAAGGCCGGCACGATAAGAAAGCCGCCGCCGATACCCACGAGCCCGGTGAGGGCGCCCACGGTGAGTGCAACCGTCAGGAGGGCAAGGAGCGCAGGGCGGGCGTTGGGCTCCACCGCATGACCGTCACGGATTTCACCGCGGAACATCGAGCCAGCTGCCCCGAGCATCACCACCGCCAGAATAGCGAGCTGAATCGCTCCGCTGAGCAGGCTGGCTAGCCGAGCGCCCACGAAAGCCCCCGCCATGGTCCCCAGGCCGAAGAGCATCGCGGTCTTGGGCCGTACGTTCCCAGCCCGCCAGTGTCCCAGCGCCCCGACCAGACTGGTTACACCCACGATCGCCAGGCTCATCGCTATCGCCGGCTTCGCTTCGAAACCAAGTGCGTAAACCAGAATTGGGACCGTGAGGATGGATCCGCCGCCGCCCAGTAAACCGAGTGACAGTCCCACCAGTCCCGCGAGGACGAACGCTACGAAATGCATATCAGCCGGGTCTGCAGCAAGGCGAGCTTGACATGTTCGATGGTATTCGGCCGACCGGGACCGGCGGCGTGGCCGAAGTGAAGGCGCGAACCATCGCAGGCACATCGCAGTTGGCCGGCCGATTGTAGGACAGGCGGCTCAAGAGCAGTGCCATGCCACAGGTGTTGGTCACCCCAGCGAAGACCAGGCCACTGCCGATGAAAGCAGGCAAAAGTGCGAACCAGGGGCTCACTACCAGTGCGAGCACGCCTCCCAAAGCGGCCAGGGCACCGGCAACGATGCGGACCTGCCGCTCCAGCGAGAGACGCTGGGGACCCCGCACTACGGGTTGACCGGCGGCCACCCAGCCATTTAGGCCACCATCGAGCACATGCAGGTTGGCCATGCCGCTTCGCCGAAGTGATTCCTCGGCAACGCGAGCTCGCTGACCCGACTGACAGACCAGAATGACTGGATCCCGGACGCTGCGAACCTCGCGGGCGTGCTCAGAGAGTGTATTCAACGGCACATTGTAGGCACCGGGAATGTGGGCTGTCTCATATTCCCCTGGCGTGCGGACGTCGAGCAGGCGGGTGGCTGGGTCCATGGCCAGGGCACTGGCGACCCGGGCCGGGCTCAACAGGGGAGGCAAAGCGGTGAGCGGCATGTTCCTACTCCTTATGGCGCCACGTTATGCGTTGCTATTCAACTATCCACGAATATAGTTGAATAACGTGGTTTGTAAAGATGGCCCAAGCGATGGGTCCGGTGGGGCGGTGACATATGAATCGCGGCATTCGCTCGTCAGGGCGTACTGACCAACTCCCAACGTCCATAGACGGTGACCTTGACCGGGATCATAGGCTCAACCACTTCGGTAGGCGCACCACCGCCCTGACCGCCGCGGACCGTCATACTGGATATACCGTAAGGCTCCTGATACGCGCCGGACTGGGTATTCAACGATAGGGTGCGGCCGAGTTTGGCGCCGATGGCCTCAGCCATGGCTGTCGCCTGCCGGCGCGCTCGAGCGGTGGCCTCCTTGAGCGCTTCTTCCCGAGCGGCGTCGGTCTTTGTCGCGCTGAAGTGCACCCCGGAGATTTGGGTGATGCCGAGCTCCATTGCGGCGTCGATGGCGGGACCAACCTTCTCGAGATCACTGGTGCGGATCTCCACAGCATCGTGGGCCCGATAGGCGGTGTCCTGCTGAGTGAGAGTAGGTCCGGGTGTGCCCGGAGGAGGCGAGACGTAGCGGGTCGGCCCCGGCAAGGTCTCGATTCGTCCTCTCCACCAATACCAGCGGCTGCTGGTGCTGAGCGAGTCACGGGGAATGCCGAGCGCCTGGAGCTTTCGGCGCAGACTGTCGGCCCGCGCGGCCAGGCGCTTTCCGGCCTCCCGCGGGCTCGCTCCCACCGCTGAAAACTCCAGGGTGACCTTTGCGTGATCGGGCCGCACGGCGCGCTGCGCGCTGGCCTCGGTGCGGATCTCTGGGGCTGTCGGCTCCCGTGGACGATCCTGGGCAAGGACTGGATGCACCAATGCAATCACGAAACAACCGGAGAGGGCAAGGCACCTATACATCGGGGCTCCTGGCGGAGAGAGGCTAAGCCAAGTCTCGGATGTTCCATCCCGATGCTGAACTGAAGGTGCCGCTGCACTATCCTTTCAGCATGCCCCGATCCGTTAAGGGCGCTTCCCAGCGCAAAGGCCGCGGCACCGAGCTCCTGGTGGTGGACGGACGGGAGATTACAATCTCCAACCCTGACAAGGTGCTTTACCCCGAGCCGGGCCACACCAAGCTCGATCTCGCTCGCTACTATCTGGCGGTAGCCGAGGGAGCGCTTCGGGGCGCTGGGGGCCGGCCCAACATGCTGGTGCGCTACCCCAACGGAATCACCGGGGAGCATTTTTATCAGAAACGTGCACCCACCTCGCGCCCACCCTGGATCGAAGTAGTGTCGCTCCAGTTTCCTTCCGGTCGCAGCGCGGACGAGGTGGTGCCTCGTGACGCCGCGGCGCTGGTTTGGCTCGCCAATCTCGCCTGCCTCGAGTTGCACCCCCATCCTGTTCGCGCGGAAGACCTCGATCATCCTGACGAGCTGCGGGTGGACCTGGACCCTGTGCCTGGCGTTGAATGGACCCAGGTGCGCGAGGTGGCGCAGGTGGTTCAGGCGGCCCTGGACGATTTCGGACTCTGCGGCTGGCCCAAGACCTCGGGATCGCGCGGCATGCACGTCAACGTCCGCATCGAACGACACTGGAGCTTCGACGAGGTGCGCCGGGCGGCGTTGGCACTCGCCCGTGAGGTCGAGCGGCGGGTTCCGCACATCGCTACCAGCAAGTGGTGGAAGGAGGAGCGCCATGGCGTATTCGTGGACTACAACCAGAACGCCAAGGACCGCACTGTGGCTTCAGCCTATTCCGTCCGGCCGACCCCGGATGCGCGGGTGTCCGCGCCACTGAGCTGGGACGAGGTGAAGAGCTGTGAGCCGGCGGATTTCACGCTGGCGACGATGCCGGCGCGATTTGCCAAGATCGGGGACCGGCACCAGGAAGTTGATCGGCATGCCGCTTCCATCGAGCGCCTGCTGGAGCTGTCGGCTCGGCACGAGCGGGAGGGGCTGGGCGACGCCCCCTGGCCGCCGCACTACAAGAAGCAGCGGGGCGAGCCCGCCCGAGTCCGGCCATCAAAAGCGCGCGCGGCGAAACACCCGCTGATCGAGATCGGCCGGGCCCAACGCAAGGAGGATGCGCTGGCTGGATTGGAGCGCTGGAAGGCCCGTCACCCCGACGTGGCGGCGCACCTCCAACCGGCCGACGTGCTGGTGGATTCCATGCGCGGCCGTTCCTCCACCTGGACCCGGATCCGGGTGAACCTGCAGCATGTGCCGGTAAAGCTGCGGCCGGCTCAGGAGCCGCTGGATCCCGACGAGAAGACCCTGTCCAGCTCGTAGGGTCGGGTGATCTCGAGCTGATCGTAGCGGCAGTCTTTGGGCTGCTTGTCGGGGCGCCAGCGCAGGAATACCGCCGCATGGCGGAACCGATCCCCCTGCAAGTGGTCGTACTTCACTTCGCACACCCGCTCGATGCGGAGCGGCTCCCAGGAGAGGTCCTTGCCCGCGCTCCATCGGCTCTGTGCGCCGGGCATCCGGTTGAGCTCGGCCGCGTCTGCCTGGGCCCACTCCTTCCAGGGGTGATGCTCCATGGCATTCTTGCGCAGTGGCGCGAGCTCCTTCACCAACTCCTTGCGCCTGGCCATGGTGAATGATGAGGTGACGCCGACGTGTTGCAGCACGCCACGATCGTCGTACAGGCCCAGGAGCAATGATCCCACCGCATCCTTTCCGCTCTTGTGCCACCGGAATCCGGCCACCACGCACTCGGCCGTTCGCGCGTGCTTTACCTTGATCATGGCGCGCTTGCCCGGCTGGTACGGTGCTTCTGCCGCTTTCGCGATGACGCCGTCGAGCCCGGCCCCCTCGAACTGGTCCAGCCAGCGAACCGCCGTATCGCGATCCCGCGTCATCGGCGTGAGATGAACCGGCGGTCCCACTTTGGCGAGGAGCCGCTCGATGCGAGCCCGGCGCTCGCTCTGCGGCGCCTTCATCAAATTCTCTCCTCCGGCTGCCAGGAGATCGAACGCAACGAACGAGGCAGGTGTTTCCTTGGCGAGCTTGGCTACTCGGGAAGCCGCAGGGTGGAGCCGGAGTTGGAGGACGTCGAAGTCCAGGCCTCGTGGCGTGACGATCACGATTTCCCCATCGATCACGCAATTCTTGGGTAGCTTCTCCAGCAGGGCATCGTGCAGCTCGGGAAAGTAGCGGTCGAATGGCCTGAGGTCGCGGCTCTGGATGAACAGATCGGACTCGCCCCGAAAGACGATGGCCCGAAATCCGTCCCACTTGGGCTCGAAGAGAAAGGAATCGTCCGGGGGCAGGGCGTCCGCCAGCTTGGCCAGCATGGGCGCGATTGGTGGGGCAATTGGGAATGTCCCCGTAGCGGGCGCCTGGCTCATCCCGGGTTGCTGCCGAGCCTACTGGTGAACACGCGCATCGACGACGATCGCCTGTCCTTTCTCCCTACCGGACGGTATCATGCTGTAGTTCATCCTGCCATCTCGCCTGCAATCGCCGGACGTCCCCGGCTCTCGAGGCTTCAGTGAATCCGCTCAGCATCCGGGCTCCTGCCGTGACATCCGTGTTCCTCCTTGCGCTGCTGTCGAGCGGATACGTCATCCGACAGAGCCTTGCGCCGCCATGGAATCGCATCACCATCCTTTACGACGCCTTTGGAAAGTCCCCCACCATGACCAAGGATTGGGGCTACTCGGCCCTGGTCGAATATGGCGGGAAGCGGATTCTCTTCGATACCGGAAACAATCCTCGCATCTTTGCGATGAACGTCAAAGCTGCAGGGGTTGACCTCAAGCAGCTTGACTTCGTGGTCATCTCCCATCGTCACCTCGACCATACGGCGGGCATCAATCATCTGCTGAGCGTCAATCCCGGTGTGAAGATCTACGCACCCAAGGAAGCCTTCGGGGTCTTCGGTGGGTCCATGTCGAGCAAGTTCTACCGGCAGCAGGACTCGTTACCCCAGGAGATGCGGTATTTCGACGGACACCCTGCGGAGACACTGGCTTCCGGCACGCCCTGGCCCGCCGGCAAATTCCAGACGGTTGACTCGACCGTGGAGGTCGCCCCCGGGGTGCACCTGATTTCCCTGGTCTCCGAGACCCCCGGCACGAGGGAGCTGCGGGAACTGTCCATGGCCATCGAGACGCCAAGAGGCATGATCGTGGTGGCCGGGTGCTCGCATCCTGGTATTGAAAAGATCGTCGCCGCCGCGAGCCGAATCGACCAACAGGTCCACATCGTATTCGGTGGGTTGCATCTACCTGCGGCGACCGACCAGGAAGTGGATCGGATCGCTGACGCGCTCTACCGCCAGCACCGAGTGATGCGCGTAGCACCGGGCCACTGTACCGGAGAACCGGCGTTTTATCGCTTCAAGAAAATTTGGAAGAATCAGTACACCTATGCCGGCGTGGGCAGCGTGATCGGGCTGCCCTGACAAGCTTCTCGATTACCGGCAGGCGGCGGCGCGATCGTAGAGGAGGGCCCGCTCCGGCTCGTTGCCTGTGAGCGATGCGGCACGCTCGAAGTCGCGCCGGGCCTCCTCGAATCGGCCCAGTTTAAAGAGGAAGTCGCCCCGCACGCTGGGCAAGAGGTGGTAGTTCTTGAGCGATGGCTCGGCCGTGAGTCGATCCACCAGCTCGAGCCCTGCCGCCGGACCCGACGCCATCCCCACCGCAACGGCTCGATTCAGCTCCACCACCGGCGAGGGCGTCACCCGCACGAGCACATCGTAGAGAGAGACCACGCGCTGCCAATCGGTCTCTGCCGCGGTGCGTGCCCGGGCGTGACAGGCGGCGATGCCGGCTTGGAGCGTGTAGGGGCCCGGAGTGCCGCCGCTGAGCGTCTCGGCTCGCTCGAGCGAGGCCAGGCCACGCTGGATCAGAAGCTGGTCCCATCGTCCCCGGTCCTGATCGAGCAACAGTACCGGCTCGCCCGAGGGGCCGACTCTCGCCCTCAAGCGGGATGCCTGGATCTCCATCAGCGCCAACAGGCCGTGGACCTCCGCCTCACCCGGCGCGAGCCCGGCCAGGATGCGGCCCAGCCGGAGGGCCTCCTCACAGAGTGCCGGCCGTACCCAGTCCTCCCCGGC
>JAICPP010000054.1 GCA_025929805.1 Gemmatimonadales bacterium
GATCTGCCGCGCGGTGGGGCGGCGCATCGAGTAGGTGCCGGGATCGGTCTCGGTGTCGGACGCGCGGATGAAGCGCTCCGCGCCGCGGGTCCAGGTCATGTCGAGTCGGCGGTAAAGGTCGGGGAAGCGGCTCAGCGGATCGGCGCAGAGCCACTCGTACGCCACGATGACCCGGGCCTTCCCGGCCTCGGTCTGCCGGTGAACGACGTGAACCGTGGCGGCCCACAGGGCCCCGGCGCGCTCCCAGAAGGTGTCGGCGCGGGCCATGAGGTCCGCGAAGGGCGCGAGATGGTCCGCGACCAGTCGGGGATTCTCGAGGAGAGAGCGCGGGTCCGGCTCCCACCCCAGCCGCCGCCAGCTCTCGAACTGTCCGCAGGGATGCCGCAGCAGGAACACCTGTCGCGCCCGGGGAAAATGGGCGGTGAACCAGGCCAGGTTCAAGTTCGCGTTGACCAGCTTCACCAACACGTGGCGCTTGCGGAAGAATAGGACCGGGAAGCGCTGGGCGACACGCAGCCCGCGGCCCCCGCCGAGAGCGGCGATCAGGGGTCCCGGGTCCTCCCTCATGGTGAAGCGGGTGGCGAGCCGCCCGGTCAGGGCGCGGGTCATCAGGCTGCGATAGGCGGGGTCGTCGTGGTCGGCGGTGAGATACAGGGTGCGGAAGCGATCCTCCGCCTCGGGCACCATGTCCACGTTGTCGGGCTCGCGGTAGTAGGTGAATCCGCGGGCGAAGGACAGGCTCTTCGCGAGCCAGCTGGTGCCGCTTCGGGGGAATCCCGCGACGATGACGCACCGCCGTTGCTGCATGCGCTTCCGCCTTTGGGGGACCGGGACGGGGACCCGTCGTGGACGAGGACCCGTCGTGGCTCAGTGAATCGGGCGGCTGGTCAGGAGTCCAACGGGGGCGAGGTGGTCGGCCTCTCGGGCCGCGGCGACGGCCGATCGGTGCGGCGGGTGAGTCTTGCGGGCCCTTGCCTGAGAGTGTCGCCCCGGAACACGAAGTGGGCGTCCGAGGGAACGCGCCCCTGAGCGCGCCACTGCGGTGAGCCGTGCCGCAGGTGATCCAGCACCAGATCCGTAAGCTCGTCCGCCGCATACCACTGACCGGCCCTCAAGGAGGGATACCAGTCCTGGAATTCGGGACGCAGCATGCCTTCGCGACGGGTGCGCATCCGCTCGATCTCCTGAGGGTAGGCCACCCTGGGAAGGGTAGGGGGTCCCCGCACCATCCAGCCGTGAGAGAGGTCACCGCACCGCAGGTTCCAATCTCAGGGCCACGCCGTGCGCGGACGGTCGAGCCCGAGACGGGGCAGGATGAACTCGCGCAGCGCCGGCGTAGAACGTCGGCTCCGTCCTGGCGTCTCTTCGCATGACGTCGGTCACGTCGCCGCCGGTGCCTTCAGCTTCGCGTCGATGGTCGCGGTCGTGTTCACCGCGGCGTCGGCGCGGGCTCGAACATCACTTCGTCCACGTAGCACCAGCCCCAGTCCTCGCGGGGCTCGAAGCTGCGGATGATGGGGTGCTTCGTCCTGTGAAAATGCTTCGTAGCGTGCTTGCCGGCCGAGTTGTCGCAGCAGCCGACGTGGCCGCACTCGAGACAGAGTCGCAGGTGCACCCATTGCCCGCCCGCCTGAAGACATTCCTCGCATCCCTCCGGCGTGCGGGGAGTGACGTCCCGCACTTCGGTGAGGTGCTTGCACTGCGTGGTCATTTTTCCCTCCCTCGCTGCACTCGAGACTTGCTACGCCGCGGCCCGTCCTGTCCGCAGGGTGGCGTATTGGCCCCCGCCGGTCAATAGTGGCGTCGCAACGCTGCACCTGGCACTACGGCCACAGATCCATCCGCACCAGGCGCATCCACCAGAACGTCCCGCTGGAATCCCCTGTCGGCCGAGGAAGGCTGGCTCCGCCCGGATTCTACGGGCCGACGGTCACCATCTTCGCGACCGAAGGGACGCCCGCGCCATTGATCAAGAAGAGCATGTAAGGTCCGGGCGGCGCCAAGGCGCCTCTGGCCGGTGCCACCGTGGTGAGGGTCGTGGAGTTGGTCGCCTTCACGGCTAGAGGATAGATGAGCTGGCTCTGGTTGAACCCATGGGTGACCGAGGACAGCCGAATCAAGGTGCCCCGGCTGATGGAACTCGCATTCGGCGTCTGGATCGTGAACGACTGCCCGTAGGAGAGGCGCGACGGCGCCGAGGTGATGCTCGGCCGCGGGGCAAGGCTGCCATCGGCCTTGAACAGGTAGGGCGGCGTGAACACTTGCGCCGAGCGCTCGCTGTTCGCAAAGGCGATCCCACCTCCTTCGCCGCTCCCGGTCGAGAGCACCCTGCCGTTGGGCAACAGGATCGCCGACGAGTGGTAGGTTCGGTTGCGGCTCTCCGAGGCCAAGGTGGTCCAGGACTCGGTCGTCGGGTTCCAGAGTTCAGCGGCGCGAACGGCGGCTGCCTGGTTGTTGAAGCCGGCTCCCCTGGTTCCGCCTGTGACCAGCACACTGCCGTCGGCCAGGATGGTGGCGTTCAAGTGGCGGCGCGGGAATGCCATCGGCGGCACGGTGCGCCAGGAAGGGGCGCTCTGGTTGAGATCGATTACCTCCGCCGAGGCAGTAGGTGGAAAGAGAGTGTCGCGCGCGAGGACACTGTCCACGCCACCGCCTACATAGAGGATCTTCCCGGGTGCGTACATCACCGCCGATCCAAGCTTCCTGCCCACGACCTCCCGCCTGTCCACCGGACTCCACTGACCCGTCCCGCTGACGTCCAGATAGGCGGAGGTCGGTGTGAATCCGGCGAGGAACACCTTGCCGTTCGGCGCGACGAACATCGCCGGATAGAAGGGATTGGGAATGGCCAGCGGGGCCGTCGTCAGCCGGCGCCATCCGCCGCCGGATCGTACTTCGGGGATCCTGACCACCGCCCTGGCCGTGTCGTGTCCCGACACGACCAGAACGCCGCCGCCGGGCAGGGTGGTGGCGGTCGGGTAGTAGCGGCCTTGGGCCATCGAGGCGGGGGTGCTCCACGTCCTGGTCGAGGGGTCGAAGATCGTGGCATAGCGCAGGCCTCGGGTGCCCGGACTGGTTCCTCCCACGACCAGAAGCCTGCCATCGGAGAGGAAGGTGTGACCGGTGCAGTAGATCCTGAACGGCTTTGGGGCCACCGGAGTGAAGCCGGCACTCGCGCTCCAGAGGTAGGCACCCTTCTGGTCACCCCACAGCAGCACTTTGCCGGTTCGCAGCAGGTGCACGTGCACCGCGACTGACGGCGTCGTGAACACCGGCCCCCAGCGGCCCGTGGTGGCTGCGGTGCTCGCGGCAACTGAGGTCGATGGCTCGGTGACGCCAGGTGCGTCGTGACACGCGTAGATGACCAGCGATCCGAGTCCGAGCAGGCCTAGGGTCAGCAGTGCCAGGGGCTTCATCGTGCCCTCCTCGGAGTCGGACTGTGGACGTGACGCAGTGTTCTGGCTGCCTTGGTCAGGCGCGGGGAACGTCACGAACCATGCAGCATGGCCCTCAAGCCGATATCAAGTAGCAGGGCTCCGGGACGATATGGACGGCAATCTTCTGAACCAAGAATCCGGGACCCAACCATCAACCGCTATCCCCGCGAGCTGGAATCCAACGTTACTGAGACGCCAAGGCTCACGCCCTTTCGTTGCGTTTCCCATGGTGTTCAGGTAGGCTTCAGGCCTACCTCCCGCGCGCCTGCCACGCCCGGACGTCTTCCCGGGACCAAGGTTCACATGCAGCCCGCCACCCTCGGCCTCGATGACAGGCCGCGCATCGTCGTTGCTGACGAGGACCCTTCTATGGTCCGATTCGTGTTGCAGATCCTTCGCAAAGACGGTAACGCCGTATTCCACGCCTACGATTCCCACTCTGCTGTCCAGTTGGCCTTCTCGCTCGACCGGTGCGATCTCCTGATCAGCAATTCCCGAGTAGAAGGCGTGCCGGAAATCGACCTGATTCACCAGCTCCGAAGGCGTCTGCCCACCCTGCCCATCCTCTACATGGCCAACATCGGGCGTTCCACACCGGAGTTGGAGGCCCAGTTGCCTCCTGATGTGCCGATCCTACGCGAGCCGTTCACGGCGGAGGAACTGCGGGCGGCCGTTCGGCAGTTCATACCCGATGGGCGGCACTGAGCAGGTCTCCAGCTGGGCCAAGCACGTGCTTGCCCTTCCTGGGTGGACGCAGCAACGGATCGACTGTACAATCCTCCTGCTCCCTGGACGCAGCACCATCTGAGAGCCTGCTGATGTAGCCCGGTACCTCACCCGTAAGTTTCGATAGCCGTTCGCCCGTCATGCCCAAGTCTTCCCAACCCGAGCATCCGCCGGTCGGCCTGCGCGCCCTGCGCTCCGGGCCAGCCTTGACCATTGCCCTTGCTCTCATCATCGCCGCACTCGCGTCCTCCCCCTTCGCGGTACCTGCACCGACGATCTTTCTGCTGATCACGGTGGTGTACGCCGTTGCGCTCGGGGGCTGGAGGGCGGGACTGGCCAGCACCTTGGTCGCGCTCGTCTATCTCGGGTGGCTGCTCACCGATGCCGGCCGCATGGCCCAGTACCAACCGCTCAATCGGACCTTTCTCACGGTGGGGGGAGTCGCCTTGCCGCTCGCGCTGCTCGCCGGGTTGGTGCTGCACCAGATCCTTCAGCGCGAGCGTGCCGTGGAGTGGAAGCGAGCGGCGAGCAAGGCATTTGAGGCGGGAGAAGCGGAATCCGAGGCCCAGGGCCATCAACGGTTCCGCGTGCTGGTCGAGCAGGTAAGGGACTACGCGATCTTCATGGTAGATCCCGAAGGTCGCCACACCACGTGGAACGAAGGTGTGCTGCGGCTGCTCGGCTACGACGAACGCGAGTTCCTGGGCCAGCCCGGCGCGATCCTGTTCACGCCCGAGGATCGAGCACGCGGCGAGTACGAGCGTGAACTGCGCACTGCGGCCCAGGAGGGCCGCGCCTCTGACGACCGCTGGCTGATGCGCAAGGACGGTAGCCGCTTCTGGGCGACTGGCCTCACGGCGCGGCTCAACGACAGCACGGGGAAGCTCATCGGCTTCAGCAAGGTGTTCCGGGACCGGACAGACGAGAAGGAGGCACACGACCGACTGCAGGAGAGCGAGGAGCGGCTCCGTGTTGCCCTGCGGGCGGCCCGAATGGGGATCTGGCGCTGGCACCTGCCAAGTAATACCCAGCGCGTGGATGGCAACATGGCCCAGCTGCTGGGATTAGGAGATGGGGAGGTCGTCGAGAGCTACGAGCAGTTCCGGGAGCACATTCACCCCGACGACCGGGAACGGGTTGACGCCGCATTCGCCCAAGCGGCCCAGGACGGCGGGGACTTGCATCTGGAGTTCCGGGTGATCTGGCCCGACGGGACTGTCCGCTGGCTCTCCGATCATGGTGAGGTCATTCGCGACGGCTCGGGATCACCGGAGTATCTCACCGGAGCCGCCGTTGACGTGACGGAGCGGAAGCTGGCGGAGGAGCGCTTGATAGAGGCCCAGCGCATGGATGCGGTGGGACATCTTGCGGGGGGAATCGCCCACGAAATCAACAACATGATGACGGTTGTCCTGGGCTTCAGCAGCCTGCTGCTGGACACGCTCCGGGACGAGGCGCGCGCCGCAGAAGTGCGTCAGATTCACCGGGCTGCTACCCGCGCAGCGACGATCACAAGTCAGCTCCTGGCCTTCAGTCGCCGTCAGCAGCTTCTCCCCCAGGTGTTGGACATCAACGGTTTGGTCCAGGGCGCTGCGCACATGCTGCGCCGAGTCATGGGCGAGGACAAAGTCTTCGTATTGGACCTGGCTGAAGATTCCGGCCATGTACGGGCAGACCGGGGGCAGCTGGAGCAAGCGCTGCTGAATCTCACGCTGAATGCTCGGGACGCCATGCCCCATGGCGGCACGTTCACGATCAGAACCCGGAGCGTGACTCTTCCGAGTCAAGACACCGACTTTCCTCACCAGAGTGAGCTGCCGTCGGGCAACTACGTCCACATCAGCGTGAGTGATACCGGACATGGCATGGATGCCGCCACCCGGGCCCGTATCTTCGAGCCTTTCTTCACGACGAAGCCGATCGGGCAAGGGTCTGGGCTGGGCCTGGCGACGGTCTTCGGTATCGTGCGTCAAAGCGGGGGAACCCTGCGACTGCGCAGCAGTCCCGGTAAGGGGGCGACGTTCAGCATCTACCTGCCTCAAGTGGAGGCCGAGCCCAGGCCAGCCACCGAGAAGCGTGAGATGTCTCGGGGAGAGGGTGGTACCGGCACCATACTCGTGGTGGAAGACGAGGCGCAGGTGCGGGAGTTCACTTGCCAGTCGCTCCGAGCCCATGGGTTTCAATGCGTGGAGGCAGCCAATGGGGTGGAGGCGCTCGACATCGTGCGGGAGAGCGGGGAGACCATCAAGGCCGTAGTGACCGATGTGGTGATGCCCGGGCTTGGTGGGGGAGCACTGGCGAAGCGGCTGGCCGATACCCGGCCAACGCTGCCCGTACTCTTCACGAGCGCCTACAGCGCGGACGAGGTAGTGCGTCGTGGGCTGATCAAGGCAGATGCACCTTTCCTCCAGAAGCCGTTCAGCCCGGAGGCGCTGGTCGCGAAGCTGCAGGACCTCTCCGGCCGCAGTCTCACCGGCCGGGAAATGAGTGAGCCGCATCGTGCGCGGGACACTTGAAGCGGCTTAAGACCACCACCGCGCACCGGGTCGCGAACATGCGCCCTTATCCCCGGGACCCCTACTTGAGTGAGTGAGAGCGGGCTCCTGGCCAGCGTTAGAAGCTGGCCTGGACCCTCCCACGAGGAGGACTGCTGTGACTCAGATGCAGGGGACCGTCCCCGCCACACGCTGAGCTAGATCACCGGATCCGTTCGACGTGTCCGGGCAATCCGCGGCCGGTTGCCGTGGTTCCCGCCCCGGAATTCAAAGTGCTCCTTGGCCAGCACTCGGTCGCTCAACATGTAGCCCGGGCTGGGCCGCAGCAGGTGTTCGGTTAGCATTTGCTCGGCAAGCGCGGCCGCATCTTGCCACACACCGGGCTCAAGCCCCGGGTACAACGCGGCGAACTCCGGCCGCAGCCGCGCCTCTCGCACCTCTGCCTGCTCGCCCACCGGGTCCCCCTGAGCACTCTAATGGACCTCTGCCGTCCCTCCCCTGCGAAACATGAAGTCCCGATCCGAGAGCACCCGATCGATGCGATCCACGGTCTCCGCCGGGATGCCGCGATACCTCGCCACCAGCTCGGCAAGCCGGCGGGCTGTAGTCCACATGCGAGCGGGCAGATAGGGGTAGGACTCTGCGGCGGAGGGCTTAAGTGCTGCTTCTAGAACAGGTTGCGACATAGAGCATGTTCCCAGGGCTCAGGTCATCCTCTTCCCATGACGCTTCCAGCCTTAGCCTATGCCGGCACCTCGCTTGAAGATGTGAGGCGGCCCACTTTCATCTGACCTGGAGCGGCGTGAGCCGAAGCGCTCCGCAAGCTGACGATCGTGGGCGAGCGAGGCCAGCGGGTCCCGCGCCCTGAGCCTAGGGGATTCGAAGATTCGCCCCGATAAGCAGGTTCCCACCTACGGCGCCCCGCCGCTCCAGCAGGTCGACCAGATAGACCTCGGCGAAGGGACGTACCCGGCCTTTCGGAAGCGTCACGGCAATTACGCCCACGTCCGTCGCATCGGTATCAGAATCCGAGACTCCCAATTCGGGGATACGAATACTGAGGTGTGCTAGAGTGATGCCGTAGCCCAAGGCGAGAAAGGGATTGTTGCCAAAGGGATGAACTCGCAGGGTGAGATAGCCCTGCCAACCCGACCCCTCGAAGAAGCCTGTTGGGTCGCCTGGGAAGTTGTAGAGATAGCTGAAGACCGGATTGATCGTGAGCCGCCAGACCAGGGGAACGGATGCCTGGAGGCCGATTCGCTCGTCGTCCACTTCGCCGTCGCTGAAATTGAAGCCCCAATGCACGCCTGCCTGGAAGGGAGTTCGAGTTTGGGCCATAGCGCTGGAGGTCAGGAGCAGACCGCCTAGAAGTACGGCGCCCATGGTGCATCGGCACATAGGTCGATTCTCCTCACGAGAGCTTGGCCAGCGGCGCAGGCTAACAGATCAGTTTGGAACTCGAGCCGCCCTGCCTCAACATGCAGCACCCTGCCGGGAGTGTCGAGCCAGACGTAACCGGGGTAGCGGGTCTGGGTTCATCGCCTCCGGGTTCTGCGCGAGGATCCCCGTCCGGCATCGACCTTTCAGGAGTCAAGTATGGACGGCATCTGGTGGGACATCGGCCTGTGGCCCAGCGACTGGCCGGAGGGGAGCGCACTCGACCGCCCGGCCGACTCGGAAGGACAGAAGTCAGAATGCCAGCCCGATGCTCAGGCTCACGCGCTCACGGCTTGGGACGAGGCGCAGCGCCGCCTTGTTCATTCCGGTCGGCCGCCACCGCTCTGATCGGATCAGGCGGCCAACCACCGCGCCCAGCACGGCTCCAACTGGAAGTGCGACCCCATAGGCGCCGCATAGATCGTCCTCCCTCTCAGCGCTGCCGAAGATGCCGCTATCGCAGCCTGCTCTGCTGGCCAAGATCATGCCCGTCCCGAATCCGACCACCGCGCCCGCGCCGAGCCCCAGCAACGTGTGGTGTCGGGACCCCTCGCTGACCTCGAGTCGGGTGGATGAACCGAGCGGGAGGGTTTCTGGCGGCGCTCCCCCGCGCTGCATGAGCACACCGGCAGTGTCGATCCTCAACAGTCGGCCCACCACCGGCGCGCAGGGCTTGGCCGAGGATTCTGAGGGCGCGGGACAGGCAGGCCATATGCGGACGCGAGTGCCAGCGGGGAGCACCTCGCTTTGAGCTTGAAGCGGGATGCTGAGCAGGGTAAAAAGCGCAACCAGGGCAAGGAGCGCACTGTGGTTCACGGTTTCCTCGGTGTGAGAGGCCCGCAAGCTGCTGGGGTGAGCACGCGCGTCACGATCGTCAGGTGGCGTTACCTGCGTGTCCCCTGAGCGAGTCTGGGCGAACTCCGGATCAGCCACACCTCGTCGCTCACCCACCGGAATCAGCGGCTCGCGTTTTCCGCCCACGTCCGCGTTATCGCGGAAGTCTCCGTAGGCGCGCCGTGCACCGCCCCGCACCCGCCAGTAGACACGGCTACGCCACGCTGCCCCCAGTGATCACCGCGGCTGACGAGGCGATCGGTGCTGATATGGCCTATCCGCTTCTTGCCACGTTCCTGCTAACCGGTGGTCGGCGGCTGAGGTGCTGGGCCTCGAGCTGCACGACGTGAGTTTCGATCGTGGGACGGTGACGTACCGCCCGCACCCGCATCGCAGGCTGAAGACGGGGACCTTCAGCCTCTAGCGCGCCGCTGAGAAAAGCCGTAGGCTAAACAACCCAAATCAATCGGCCCTATGTCCACGCTCCTCGTGATTGATGACGAACCCGTAGTACGTATGGTGGCCTGCCAAACTCTCCGGCAGGCCGGCTATACCTGCCTTGAGGCCGCTTCCGCCTTGGCGGCGCTGGAGCAGCTCCAGTCAGATCCGCAGCAGCTTGATGGCATGGTCGTAGACATCAAGCTTCCAGATATGAGCGGGCTGAATCTCGTCCGACTGGCGCGCATCCATCGGCCTGGAACACCGGCCCTCTTCATTTCTGCCTATGCCCAGCCTACTGCAGAGGAGCCTGAACTCCAGCAGCTTTTACAAGCCTTCCTGCCCAAGCCGTTCACACCTGATCAGCTCTTAGCGGCTGTCCGCGAATTGCTACCCACACCGCGTTCAGCCTGAGCCCTGAACCCCGAACGTCAATCTCGTGTTAGAGGTGGCTATGTGTTGCGTCAGCGTCACACACGTCGTCACTGGTCACGAGGCGATGCTCAGCTAGATGCGCCGGCTCTTGGATCGCGTCGCCGCGAGAGGGGGCTGGAAGCGGGGAGAGATTCGTTACCGCCCGCGCATGCAAGACCTCACATGTCGATCCCGAAAGCAACCCTGCCAGGTGCGACCCGCGTCATCGTTTGCGACTACAACTCGCTGTTGCAGTCAGTGAGCGGGTTATTGCGAGGAGTGGCTATTGCGGGTTTCAAGCCTACAATGGGCAGGCCGCCGTGGAGCTCTGCGCTGGACTGGATGGGATTGGACTGCTGGTGCTCGACACGGAAGGGACCGGCGTGGACACGCCGGCGCTCGTTCGTTCCATCCGCAAGACCAGCCCCGGTCTGTCGGTGCTCCACATCGGGACGGCCCCGGTCCCCGGCATGCCATCCGATGTGGTGCACTTGGTGGAGTCGTTCACGGCCGAACAACTCCTCGAAACGGTTCGCCCATCGGTGCCTGGGCACCCGGGGCCACAGCGCTGACGTCCACGGGGCGGGAGCTCGGCTGGCTTCTTCTTCCGAGGGCAGGAAAATGCGATTGCTTCTGACAGGTGCGCTGCTCGCGGGGAGTCGCGCCGGATGTGGTTCTGGGCGAACCGAACATGTTGGGCAGGCGAGGGATACGGTGATCACCCCCAGGCAGACCCAAGACACCACGATTGTTACGACTGACACGTCGGTGAGGACCGCTACGACCGTGAGGCGGGGCCAGGGAGCAGTCCCGGAGGATACGCCCGAGTAATCGAGTGCCCCGCGCCCGAACCCTGCGGACCGACCGGCTCAGGTGGTCTGCCCAGACACCCCGACCTGGTCGCTGGATGTGGAGACCATATCCCAGATGGCCACGAACATCGCCGCAATGGCGGGGCCAATTACGAATCCGTTGAGACCGAAAACGGCAATGCCGCCGAGCGTGGAGATCAGTACCACGAAGTCTGGCAACTTGGTGTCTTTGCCCACCAGGATCGGGCGCAGGATGTTGTCCACTAAGCCGATGACAAGCACACCGTACAAGCCCAGCACTACACCTTGCCACGTGGCCCCGGTTGCAAGGAAATAGATGGCCACCGGTAGCCAGACCACGGCGGCACCGATTACGGGCACCAGCGAGATCACGGCCATCAACGCGCCCCATAATGCCGGCGCGTGAATCCCCAGCACCCAAAAGATCAGACCTCCAAGCAGACCCTGCACGGCGCCGACCACGAGGTTGCCCTTAACCGTAGCGCGGATGACGCGGGTGAACCGGTGGAAGAGCGTGCGTTGCTGTTCCAGGGGTAAGGGGATGGCGGCTCTGATGCGCAAGAGCAGGTGGTCACCGTCGCGCAGCAGAAAGAACAGCAGGTACAGCATGAGGAGCAGGCTGAGGATGAAGTTCAACGTGTTCTGGCCAATGGTCAGGGCCTGCCCCGCAAGGAACTGGGCACTCTTCGTTAAACCGGTAGACACTCTCTCCTGCATTACGCGCAAGCTGGTCAGCCCGACGCGGTCCAGGAGATTGACCGCCCATGCCGGCAGAGCGTCGAAGACCCGCTGAAAATACCGGCCGAAGTTAATCTCTCCTGACTGGATCCTGTCGTAAACCCCAAGTCCTTCTTGCAGCAGTAATGCGCCAAGCAGCGTAAGCGGCAGAATGACAATCAGGAGGATGATCAGCACCGTAGCGAGTGCAGCCGGTGTGGGCCTCTGTCCCACGTAGCTCAGCAGTCGCCGGTAGAGCGGCACGAACATGATGGCTACGATAGTTGCCCAGAGCACTGCCGCGTAAAACGGCCGCACAATCCACGCGAACGCAAGTGATACCGCCACGGCGAGAAACAGGAACACCTTCTCTTCAAGTGCGCGAACGCCCGCTGAGTATGGAGACTCCATAACGCTCTCTCCCGCCCGGGGATCGCGGCAACCTAAACCCGTCTGGGTCGACGGCAGGAGGCCGACGCCAGGAGGCAATTTTGGGTGATCTGGAACAAGGGGTTAAGGAGCGCCGGTTTAGCTAATTCCGTTGCTCCTCGGCCTTCCTGGTAGTTCCTTCGCTTCCCTGGCAACCAAACTCCACCTTGCCCCTCATGTAGCGGTGCTCCCCGTCCTGGTCACGGCTCCGGTTTTCCCGGGGGCGAGGCTCGGAACTCCAAGGCCGCAGCTGGGACATGCAGCACCTTGTCGGTGGTGTCGAGCCAGACATAGCCCGGCAGGGGATCCGGGTTCATCGCCTCTGGGTTCCGCTTGAGAACGTGGGTCCACTCGGTAGGGAGACCGGGTCGCTTCCAGGCGACCGCCGGCGGCACTCGGGCCCAGCGTTGACGATCGGTTGAGGCCATGCCTCAGTGTAGCGGGGGTGAGCTTTCTGCTGTCAAGGAGGAGGGATGGACGGCAGTGGCCCATTAAGACGCCTCGACTTTGCCGTGCCAGAATAGCTTCTAGTTTTAGTGCAAGGAATACCCAAACCAGGGGCCGGCCATGGGCGAGGACTATAAAGAGCGGCTGGACGACTTCAAGCGGAAAGTGGAGAAGCACCGGACCAAGAGTGCGGAGCACGCACAGGAGACCCAAGGGCAGGTAGAAAAGGACGAGCAGCGACAGCGAGACGCTGAGGAGCCCGAGTCACCCTTAAGCGACCGCACCTAATAGCCGGGCAGGCTGCCACCCCGCAAGGGGCCAGGATTATCTTGGCCCCTTGGTTTTTGGGTCACCGGCTGAACTCTACCTTTGGTCACAGCTGACATCCGGCCGGGTTACAGATCATCGGCCCCCGAAAACCTCGTGTCCACGAAGAAGTCGCGCTCCGAACCGGCTGCCCTGGCGGCACGTGTCGCAGACCCCTTCTTCGCTGCGCTGCGCCGCTGCTTGGTGCGGGATGCCTTCTTTCCAGCGGCGCGACGTTTGCGCGTGGTGGCCGCCTTCTTGGCCGCGGCTTTGCGCTTACGTGTTACCGCAGCCTTCTTGGCGGCCGAACGACGCTTCCTGGTTGCGGCAGCCTTCTTTCCAGCACTCTCCATTGGCACCTCGCTTTTTCTGGATCGAAGCGATCTGTATGGAAGAAAGTACCCCCTCCGGCAATCACGCCATGGGGCCGGGGTCGAACGCGGATTCCGAAGGGCAGCAAATCTCCTCCGGTGTCAGCAGGAAGACGTCGCCAAAGCCTCCGTCGAAGAAGAGGAGGAGTTGGCCGGGGTGTCAGGAGGATCGGCTGGACGTCGGCGAGGGCCTTGGTCGCTCGCGGGCCCATAAGGGCTCCTGGGCCGCCCCACCCTACGCTGTCCCGAGCCTCCCCACGAGGAGGACCGTTGGTTCGGACCTGCCTCTTATCCCAAGAGGAGACTAGAACGGTCCCATGCAAGCGGCAACCGGTGGTCGTGCTTAGGTAGGTGGCGCATCAACCACATTCTGGAGAAGCGGGAGGTCAGTCGGATCACCGCTCCGACTAGGGTTTCCGGGGAGAAGGGCTTCAGCAGCAGGCGTGCGGAGGAGTGCCGATGCCTAAGCGTAAGCGATCTCGAGCTAGCATTTGATGGCGAACCCGAGCGGCCGCCTACCGCGCGCCTGGGGTGACTTCCGGGAGTACGCAGCCCAAGGAGGCAAGCGCGAAGCGTGGTCGCGCCTGGAGAGAGTAGGAGCCACCACTGATCCCGTGGGTCGCTCAGACTCTCGTTGCCTCCCGGTTGGCAGAGTTGGCCAGCGCTCGAGAGAGCGACATGAGGGCTGACGCTCCCCGGAAAAGGCCGAGTCTGGCCGGGGTCGTTAAAGAGCACATTGACGCAGGGGGCCAGGAGCGAGGCGTGACGCCAAGTTGGATCCGGAGTCCTCGGAGGCCGCCCTGCTCCTCCGCCGTTCTCCGGAACGACAACGCCCCGCCAGTCAGCATGTGACAGCGGAGCGCGGTGTTAGGAGCATGGGCCCGGCGCGACTCGAACGCGCGACCTCTTGCTCCGGAGGCAAGCGCTCTATCCAGCTGAGCTACGGACCCGTCTGAAGGACCGGAAAGGTGGCCCCTCCGATCCCGTTTCGCAACTCCGGAGCCTGCAAGGCCTAAGCCCGTTCCCGCCGGGCCTCAGAAGACCCGCGGCGCCTGCGTCGCGGGCAGGTCCTCCAGCCGCACCTGCCCCCGGTCCGCGGTCGCCTTCCCCTCCTCGAGCAGCGACTTGAGCCGGAGCATGTCCTCATCCATCGCCCGCTCCGGGTCTACGCCGAACAGCGACGCGACCGCGTGGCCCAAGGCCCCCGCCGGCGGGTTGTAGGACAGCCTCACCTCGATCAGCGTGCCGCCGCGCTCGTCCCGCGTGAAGTTGACCCGGCCGCTGTTCTCCACCGTCGAGCCCTCGACGCTCTTCCAGGCGATGACCTCGTTCGGGATCCACTGGGTGGTCACGGCGTCCCACTCGACGCTGGTGCCCCCGGGTCCCACTGCCACCCAGTGCGAGCGGCTCTCGCCGGTGCGCCGTACCTCCTTCAGATGCGCCATGAACCGGGGCCAGCTCTCGAAATTGCTCCAGAGCTCCCACACCCGCTCGACCGGAGCGGCCACGTGGATTGCCTTGTGGATGTCGATGGCCCGACGGCCGGCCCCTATCCCCGCCAGGCGGCGGGCCGGCCTGTTGCTGAGCGCCCGTGCCAGCAGGACGCCCCCGATCGCCACCAGCAGCGGGCCGGCAAGGCCCTCGCTCCGGAGTCCCCGGTAGGCCACCGCGCCCCCGAGGCTCCCTACCAGTGCCCGGGTGGCCGGCGCCCAGCTCTCCCGGGCGAGCTCTGCCCGCGACGCGCGCCGGCGGCCGCCCTGGAGAGACGGCACACCTTGCGGCGACGGGCTCACCGTGAGCTCGTTCCGCACCTCGGACACTCCTCGCACGCCGCGCACGGTCTTCAGCAGCTCGTCCAGCTCCTGGGCGAGCACCTGGCCCTGTAGCGTCACCAGCCCATCGGCGACGCTGACCTCGATCGCCCCGGGGTGCGACACCACCCGGCCCAGCGCCGAGCGCACCCGCTCGTGGAGAATCTCGTCGTCGGCCGTCTCCCGACGGAGCCGGGACCGCAGTCCGGCCGCGGTGCCCCGCGCCCGGTTGCGGAGGTCGCGGCCCGTGGCCTCCGCTCCCTCGGCGAGCCGGTGTCGTGCCCGCGTCGCCTGGTCGCGTACCAGGGCGCGGCGGCGGGCACCCCGGTCCGGATCCAACAGGTACATGAGGCCCGCGCCGGCGAGCATGCCCGCGATCGTTCCTCTATGATTGGTCATCGAACCTCCTTTGCCGATGGCTGCAGGCATCTATAGGTCGGGTGCCGCGCCCGGGGTGTGATCGTACTCACAGGGCGGGAGGCCGCGTCCGGACCCCCGAGGGACGCGCCTTGTGGCCGGGTCGGAGGCGGACCTATTTGTCCGATTCACTCACCCGGGAGCCGCCGGTGAGCGGCGCGCCGCCGTTCCGTCTGCCAGGCATCCACTTCGTCGGCGCCCTCGGCTGGCTGGTGCTGGCCGGCGTGGGGCTGGTGGCGGTGGCCCCCGACCTCGCAGCGGGCCGATTCCTCGCCCCGGCGGTGCTCGGGGTCACTCACCTCTACACCCTCGGCGTCATTCTCGCTTCCATCTTCGGCGCCCTCTACCAGTTCTA
>JAICPP010000123.1 GCA_025929805.1 Gemmatimonadales bacterium
ATGGTCTCCGCCATCTCCCGCTGCACTCCACGCGATAATCCTCCGGACTCATCGAGCAGGCTGCTGGCCGCTCCTTCGATGCTGCCGAGTGGAGTGCGGAGGTCGTGGGACAGCGAGCTCAGCAGCGCGGTACGCAGCCGCTCCGATTCGACCTCCACCCGCGCCTGCTCATGGCGCTCCGCCAGGAGAGTTCGCTCCAGGGCCGCGGCCGCGTGAGCGGCCAGTGCTTCGAGGGTGCGGCGATCCCCCGCGGGGAGCGATCGCTCCGGTGATTCAGGCGTCAGGATGACGACCCCCAGGGTACGGCTGGGGCTCTTCAACGGAATGATCAGCGCTTCGGACTCGGCGCACTGACCCGTTCCCCAGCCGGCGCTTTCACCGTGCTCGTAGGCCCAGGTCGCGGCCACGCGGACGGCCACACTCCCTAGCCTGCCATCGTCCGGCCAGGGGTGGTGTCCTTCCCCGCCGTCCGGGTCAGCCAGGAAGACGGAAGCGCGGCCATGGACGACCTCACCCACATGACTCGTGACCGCAGCCATCTGGCCCTGCAGATCCGTGGCAGCGGCGAGCTCGCGGCTCATGGCGAAGAGCGCTGCGGTCCGCTGCTCCCGCTCGCGCGCCTCCTCCACCTTCTCCCGGATTCCGGCCGTGAGCTGGCTCATGATCAGCGCGACTATGAGCATCACGCCGAAGGTGAGCAGGTATGCGGTGTCATGTACCGAGAAGGTGTGATAGGGCGGGACAAACCAGAAATCGAAGGCGGCGATGCTGAGGAGTGACGCGAGCACCGCAGGTCCTCGGCGATACCGGTAGGCGACCAGCACCACAGCCAGGAGCAGGAGCATCGCCAGATCGGTGGTCTGGAGCTGCCGGCGCAAGGCGATCCCGGCCGCGGTAGCTAAGCCAATGACGCAGACCGATCGGACGTACTCATTCCTGGCGAAGCTCCGGGCCCACCGGGATCCTGCACTGCCTGGCATCATACCTCCTGCCCTGGCCGTGAACTCATACAAAGCTACCTCACGGGCAGATCAAGATTTTATCAAAACTCCCCCGCCAGGCCTGACAGGTCCAATCCGCAGAACCAGTATTCACCACTCCAAAAGGGATGGCCGTCTTTGAACCGATCCGACTCCAGCAAGCCCCGGGCTCCTCGAGGCAAGTACTTGGCGCTGCTGTCGCTGACCGCGCTGGGCATCGTCTACGGGGACATCGGCACGAGCCCCCTCTACGCGGTTCGGGAATCGTTCCATCCGAACCATGGGATCGCACCAACGCCCGAGAACGTGCTAGGTGTGCTGTCCCTGATTTTCTGGTCGCTCCTTCTGGTGATCTCCGTCAAGTATCTGGGGTTCATCCTTCGGGCGGACAACCACGGTGAAGGGGGAATCCTGGCGCTCGCCGCGCTGTGCACGCCGATGGGTGCCCGCCAGCGGTCCGGCCGGTGGGGCCTGGTCATGCTCGGCCTCTTCGGCACGGCGCTGCTCTACGGCGACGGCGCGATCACGCCGGCCATATCGGTCCTGAGCGCGGTGGAAGGGCTCGAGGTGGCGACCCCCCTGTTCGAGCCCTACATCATTCCGATCACGATCGCCATTCTGGTCGCGCTGTTCGTCTCTCAGCATCATGGAACCGCCGGCGTGGGAAGGGTGTTCGGCCCGGTCACCCTGCTCTGGTTTCTCACCCTGACCGGGCTCGGGCTTTGGCATATCGCGCGGGAACCGCGGGTCCTCGCGGCCGCCAACCCGGCACACGCCATCGCGTTCTTCGCGCAGAACGGTTGGCGGGGGTTCGTCGTGCTGGGATCGGTATTTCTGGTGGTGACCGGTGGAGAAGCGCTGTACGCCGACATGGGACACTTCGGCAGGCGTCCGATCCGGCTGGCCTGGTTCGTCATCGTGCTTCCCGCGCTCCTGCTCAACTACTTCGGTCAGGGCGCGCTCCTGATCGACAGTCCGGGGGCGGTGGAGAACCCTTTCTATAGAATGGTTCCTGCCTGGGCCCTTTACCCCGTGGTCGCGATCGCGGCTGCCGCCACGGTGATCGCCTCGCAGGCCCTCATCTCCGGCGCCTTCTCCCTCACCATGCAAGCAGTACAGTTGGGCTACATCCCCCGGGTGGCGATCGACCATACCTCGGCCAGAGAGTACGGCCAGATCTACATTCCGGGCGTCAACTGGCTGCTGATGCTCGCCTGCATCGGACTGGTGGTCGGCTTCGGCTCCTCCAGCAACCTCGCCGCGGCCTACGGCGTGGCGGTCACCACCACCATGGTCATCACCGCCCTGCTCTTCTTCGTGGTGGCGAGAGAGCAGTGGAAGTGGAGACTCCCCCTCGTTGTGGGGGTGGCCGGATTCTTTCTGGTGATCGACCTCGCGTTCTGGGGGGCGAACCTGATCAAGATCCCCCACGGCGGCTGGTTCCCATTGGTAGTCGGGGCGGTCATCTTCGGACTCATGGCCACCTGGAAGCGGGGCCGAGTGATCCTGCGAGAGCGGCTCGACGAGGTAGTCCTGCCGGTGGATCTGTTCCTCCACGATATCCACCGCAACTCAGCGGCACGGGTCCCCGGTACTGCCGTGTTCATGTACAGCGATCCCGGGGCGACACCGCCCGCGCTGCTGCACAATCTGAAGCACAACAAGGTGCTCCACGAGAGGGTCGTGTTTCTCATAGTGGAAACCGAGAACGTGCCCCACGTTCCCGAGAATGAGCGGGCCCGAGTAGAGGATCTGGATGCCGGATTCTATCGGGTGACCCTGCGCTACGGCTTCATGGAGGAGCCCAACGTGCCGAAGGCGCTGGCGGGACTGCGGGAGAGAGGCCTCGAGTTCAAGCACCTGGAGACGACGTACTTCCTGGGTCGGGAAACCCTCATTCCCAGCGAGAAGCCGGGCATGGCGCTATGGCGTGAACGACTCTTTTCGGTTATGCACCGGAACGCCCGCACCGCAACTTCGTTCTTCTGCCTCCCTCCCAACCGGGTAGTCGAGCTGGGGGCTCAGATCGAGCTGTAAATCAGGCAAATTCGACTCAGCCAGGCTCACTCTTTCCGGCGGTTCCCCGGGCTCGCCCCTCGAACGCGGCAAGAGCTTTTTCCTGGCGCTCGAGGACTTCCCGTTGCCGCCGGGCAAGGTCCTTTACTTGGGCCAGGGCCTCCCGCGCGTCGTCCACCGCGGCACGGGCCTCGTCGGCCGCCCTGCGCAGACCCTCGGCCACTTCACGGGCCTGTTCGGCCAGCTCCCGACTCGCTTCCTGGATGTCCCGGAACTGCTCCGCGCCGGTTCGGGAGTCCTCGTCCTGCTCCCGAAAGCCCTCGTGCCGGACTCGAAGGGTCTCGGCGATCTCCCGCCCTTCCTCGCTTTGCCTGCGGTGTAGTTCGGCCTGCTCGCGCCGGCGCTCGGCTGCCTCACGGGCCCGCTCGGCGGATTCGCTTCGGTTAGCGGATTCGCTCCGGTCAGGTGAACGGCTGTCGTGCATCCGGTATGGGTACCCCAGCCCAATTGAGAAGCCTCACGAGGTTGGGTCCCGCTCGCATTTCCTCGGAGGGCCAGATAGGAATTCTAAAACTATCCGCGCTCAACATCGGCGAAAGGGGGGTCGTGGCATAATCGATGTGCCAGGGGCCGGTTGTATTACAGGGTCCCAGGGAAGCAGCACTGGCTTCCCGGGCGAGCTGCCACAGCTGGCGCCAGTTGGCTTCGAATCTCCCCCGGTCGGCCCGGCTGCCGTCCAGTGCCAGGAGTGTCTGCCCGGCCTCCTCTCGAACATCGTCTCTCGTGAGAGCCGGCGTATCATCGGCCATCTATGGCCATTCGAACCTCCTAGTAATGCCCACACAGGGAAACCCTGGGTTGAAGGTAACCTCAGCGCTCTTCGCTGCTGGTCAAAAGGCCCGAGTCTCGGCCGGGCGACGACGATTGCATCATCAGCGTCGACACCCCGACGAGGGAGTAAGTCGCTTGTCCGTCTGGTTTACATTTTACCCATGGCTGTTTCCCTCGAGACCCGGGTCACCCGGGTCGAACCGATCGTGCCCACCGCCCGCCCTTCGGCGTTCAGCCACCGCGCCTGGGTGTTCGAGCCGAAGTACGACGGGTTCCGCGGCATGCTCTACCTCACTGGTCGGGACTGCGCGCTGTACTCCAAGCGGGGCAACCGGATGACTCGCTTCCGGGACCTGGCCGAGCAGGCAGGCAGGGAGCTGTCGTGCCGTGAGGTCGTCCTCGACGGGGAGATCGTCGCATTGGACCAGGAGGGGCGGGTGAGCTTCTGGCGGCTGATGCGGGGAGAAGGGACGCTGTGCTACGCTGCCTTCGACCTGCTCTGGCTCAACGGACGGGATCTCCGGACTCTGCCGCTGGTTCGGCGGCGGAAGCGGCTGGAGCGGCTGATCCCGGCCACCCGCGGACTCCTCCACCGGGTTCCCTGCTTTACCGGTGAAGGCCTGGAGCTGTTCGAGGCCGCTTGCCGGCTGGATCTGGAGGGCATCGTGGCCAAGCGGAAGGCGGATCCGTACACAGTGGATGCCGCCTGGTACAAGATCAAGAACCCGGCGTACACTCAAGCCGAAGGCAGAAGGGAGTTGTTCGAGCGGGGCCGCGGCGCTCGCGACACGGCTCAGTCGATCAGGCCGGCGTAGTGTTTGCTGCCGCACTCCTGACAGAAGGTGTGGCTGAACTGGGCATCCGACCGCTCGGTGATGAACGATTCCAGCTGCTGCCAACCCCCCTTCTCGTTCCTGATCCGCTTGCAGAAGCCGCAGATCGGCAGCATCCCCCGGAGCACCCGGATCTCCCGCTGCTGCCGGATAATCTCATAGATCAGGAGCGAAAAGCCCACCAGAACTACCATGTCCGTGACGGTGTCCACCACCTTGACTGACAAGGCGATTGGCAGGCCCCACCAGGCGTAGAGCCAGAATCGAAAGAGCGGCAGTAAGGTGGCGACGGCTATCCCTCCCGCTCTTCCGTGGCTGGCAGTGGCCAGTGCCACAGGCACTACGAACAGGATGGTGAACTGAACGAACGGCCCGCTAGCGTACTCCAGCAGCAGGATGGCCGCGGCGACGGCAACCCAATGCCAGATTTTGATTCTGTCGAGCTGTTCCACGGGCAAGGTAGACGTGGTGTTCCTCCTTCCGCCTTACCATCAAGATAAGAAGCGCTATCCTGGGTGGTACTCGGGGGATTCATGAATGGGTCGAAGGCAGGACGGGCACTCGTCTGGGCCCTGACGCTCGCTGTCGTAACGCCAGCCGCGGCGCAGACCACACCGGCCGAGCCGCTGTCTCAGCTCGGGTACCAGCCGGTTTCGCGGCCGACACCCGGATGTGCTTCGGTCCTGGCTCCGAAGGGCTGCTTCGGTGTTCTCCATCCCGACAAGCGGATTCAGTAACCCGGCGCTGTGCCCCCGACCACCGCTACGAAGGCATGGCGATCGGCGGCGCCATCGGCGCGGGGCTCGGCGTGGTGATAGGCGTGTGGGCCTGTGAACAAGGAGGAGATCCTGATGACGGTTGTACCGGCACCGCAATGGGCGCCGGGTTGGGGGGTGCGGTCATGGTGGGATTTCTAGGTATGATGATCGGGGCCCAGTTTCCCAAGGATGACGGGGAAGAACCGGCGTCCCCCGATACGAGCACGGTAAACGAGTCCGAAGATCAGTTCGGTCTCCCCGGCGCGTGGAGCCTCAGCAGCCACCGCGCCCATCCCGGTAGGTTCCACCAGCGCGGCTTCGGGATTGGCTCATACAATTCGGTGGCGCGGGCCTTGTAGGCGCGCCAGGCCTCGTACCACCCCGCTCGCGCTCGTTCCCGGCTCGCTCGGCGAGCCGACCATTCCTCCTGCCGCGCCATCTCGGCGTCCAGGCGGTCCTTCCACATCCGGAACTGCGGGTGGTCGTTCATGCGCGGTCCATCATCGGCCGCTCCCCGGTCCACCTTGCCGCCTAATCACCCAGGACTACCATGGGCTCCGGTTCCAGTCTCGTCTCCCACCACGACCGAGCATCGTGCCGCGTCCACGGCGATGGCACGTCGCACTCGGCAAGGCGATCACCCAGCTCCCAGGCGCTCGAGGGACGCTCCGATGGGCGCTTGGCCAGGCAGGCGAGCACGAGCTGGTCCAGCAAAGCCGGAATCGGAAACGGGCTATAGCGGGAGGGTGGGTCGGGGACCGCTTGAACATGCTGGACGATCATCTGCATGATGCTCTGGGCTTGGAACACCTGGCGACCGGTCAACATCCAGTAGGCCACGCATCCTAAGGAATAGATGTCGGTCCGGTGATCTACCGGCTCTCCCAGGCCGACTTCAGGAGAGAGATATGCCGGCGTGCCGCAGATCAAGTTCGGTGCGGTGAGCTCGAGCTCTTGGGATCCGGCAGGTGGCCGGCTCTTGACCAAGCCGAAGTCGAGCACTTTGACGAAATCGCACTCCCGTCCCATGCGGCAAACCTGGATGTTTGCCGGCTTGATATCACGATGAACCAGGCCCCGATCGTGCGCTTCGCCCAGGGATTCGCAGACCTGCTGAAGGATATGGATGGACCGGGCCGGAGGGAGCGGCCCAAACCGTGAGACCAGGGTCTGGAGATCCATTCCGTTGAGCAGCTCCATGACGTAGTAGAACGTCCCGTCACTCGCCACCCCGAAATCGTGGAGCTGGATCGTGTGGGGAGAGCGCAGTGCAGCCGCGGCCCGCGCTTCACGTTTGAAGCGCCCCACCAGTACTCGAACCTGTTCCGGAGTTCCTGCGCCAAGCACCTCGGGCCGGATCAGCTTGATGGCGGCTGGCCTGACAAGGAGCCGATGGGTCGCTTGCCACACATCCCCCATTCCTCCGCGAGCGATGAGCTCTCCCAACACATAGCTCCCCATCTCTCGCGCCTTGGTGACCTCTCGTCCCAGCCGCGTGATGATATGCGAGATCACCGCCGCCAGGCCGGCGCATAGGTAGTTGGGAATCGAGAGCAGGAGCACCTGCCTGAAGCCGGGCACCTCCGCCCCCGCGGCCTGCCAGATCAGGGCTCCCACCGGACCCATTGATGCTGCCAGGAGCGCGGTGACGAGGGTCTTCTGGGGCGTGCTCGCCACGACTGATGCAAAGAGCAGGATGATGACCGCGATCCACGACACGCCTTCGACCGGTCCGCCTTCGGCATAGTCGAGCACACCGACCGACAGCGCGAGGAGCACCTCGTACCCCAGCGCAAGGTCCAGAACCCGCCGTGGGTTCTGCCGGGTGGACCGGGTGTACCAGAAGAGGCCCAGCGAGAGAAGGACATTGAAGCCACCAACCCAATCGTACACCGCAAGGCGCTGGCGGTAGGCTGCGACGTGCTCGGGTGATACCGTTCCGGGGACGGCGTACACGAAGTGCACCAGCAGGAGATTCGCAATCCAAACACCTGTGGCCACCAGGCAGATAATTCCCAGCCGGCGCGCCGCCTGCCGTAACAGATCTTCCGGCAACCCCTCGGGCCGAGCCGCGGTTTGCTGAACGTTGCCGAGTTCGGTCTCGATGATGTGGGAGGGGGTCGCCGGTCGTAAGTCGAGAATCATAGGGTCCGTTTAACCGGGATGAAGAAAGGGTACGGCCGAAGGACGGCAACCGCCAGATCACCAATGCCGTCCGGCCCTACCTCTGACGCTGATGGGATCCCGGGTGTATCTCTGCCGCAGGAGATTCAGATGATCGGCGGACGGTTGCTCCTCACGCTTTCGCTGCTCGCGGATATGGGCCCGCTGGAGGCACAGGCATTTCGCGTAGACCTGACGGTGGCAAACCGGCATCTCTGGCGCGGGGTCAACCGCACAAGCGACTGGGTGGGCCAATTCCAACTCGCGGGTGTGGCGCCCCTCGGCCGGGGAGCGTTCGCTGGGGGTGTCTTCGAGAGCAGGCAGCTGAGGACCACCCGCCGGGGCAATCTGACCGAGGTGGGCGAGGGCAGGAAAGGTTTGGGCGAGCGCAACTGGTGGCTGGAATACCGGAGGTCGGTCGGGATCCTGGAGCTCTTTGCGGGGGCAACCCGATTCACTTTCCATGGCGACGGCCAACTCGGAGGCCGCCCACCGGCGGACAACACGACCGAGATATCCTTCGGGATCCAGGCCAAGCTCGCCTATCTCTCACCCACGCTGGCTGCCCATGTGGACTTGGATCGGGTCCACGGGCTCTACCTCGAGGCATCGGGCTCGGTGCCGCTTCTCGCCTGGCCTTTCCCACCACCGGTGAACATCTACGTCGACGGCTCGTTGGGGCTGAATCTCGGCCAGGGACCGGACCCCGATGATCCCGAGGAGCTGGCCTACTATGCCGGGGATGGTTTCACTCATCTGGCGACGGGGCTCTCGGTAGACCTCCATCAAAGCGAGAATTTCACTGCCGGCAGTGGGGTACGGGTCAACGTCGGAATAGACGATCAGACCCAGCTCGGCTCCAATGGCAACCGGCGGAACCTCTTTTTCACCTACTGGCTCGGCGCCACCCTGCGGCCCGGACGGCTTCCGACGTGAGCTCGGTCAGAAGCCCGTATCGGCTGGCCGAGCTGCTGCTGGTGGCAATGTTTGCCGGCTGCGGTGGGATCGCTCCGTGGCAGGAACCTGCCGCGCTATCACCGCCGCCTCGACCCCGACCGGGCGCGCTCCAGGCAGGATTTGGCCGAGTGGACATCACACCACCGATCGGTGTGGGTCTCACCGGCAACGGACCCGAAGGGAATCGAGCGTCCGGCTACCGAATGCGGCTCTACGCGCGAGCGCTGGTGCTCGAGCAGGCGAGCGGCGACCGGGTCGCCCTGGTGGTGGCCGATCTTCCTCACGTCAGCCTGCTGCTGCACCGGCGGGTAGCAGCCCAGACCCGGAGCCTGGGCATCGGCGTGGACCGGCTGCTGCTCTCCGCCACCCATACCCATGCGAGCGTCGGACACGTTTACGAGTCCTCCGCCTACAACGACCATGGGTCGAGTGTTACCGGTTTCGACCCCGAGATCCTCGATTCGCTGAGCAGCCGCATTGCCCGCGCAGTGCGCCAAGCGGTGCTCGACCTCCAACCTGCGCGCGTCGCCTGGGGCACGGTGCCGGTTTGGGGCCAGACCCGGATCCGGAGCCTGCCGGCCATGCTCCGCAACATCCCTCGACCGCAGCCCGCGCTTAACCCGCCCGCGGGACTGCCAACCGCATACACGTTGGTAGACCCGTTGCTCACACTGCTCCGAGTAGACCGATGGGACGAGGATGCAGGGGCATTTCGTCCCGCGGGAGCCTGGAGCGTGTTCGCTATTCATGGGACCGGCAACACGCCTAACAACGAGCTGCTCGACGCCGACCTGCC
>JAICPP010000040.1 GCA_025929805.1 Gemmatimonadales bacterium
CCGCGAAATGCTGCGGGTCTATCCCACCAGCGAGCGGGCGGGCGATGCGCTCTATTTCATCGGTCAAAGCTTTGCGGCGGAAAATCCCGATTCCGCGGCGTTCTATTACGAGCAGGTAGTGCAAAAGTATTCCACCTCATCCCGTGCCGGGTCGGCCTTGTACAACCTGGGCCTCCTTGCCGAGCGCCGGAAGGACACCAGGAGAGCCAGAGAGGCCTACCAGCGTGTGGTCCAGCGGTATCCTCAATCCGACGAAGCGGCCCTGGCTCGTGAGCGACTGAGAGCGCTCGGGCGTTAAGCCCGAGCGCCCCCCGCCGATGACTGGAACATCGGGGGAAATGCCCTTCCTCGATCACCTCGAGGAACTCCGCTCCCGCATACTTCGCTCGCTCGCTGCCGTGGTCGTGGGTTGTGCCTTCGGCCTCTGGGCGGTGCAGCGGTTCCAGCTCGTCAGTCTGCTCAAAGAGCCGATCGCCCCCTATCTCACCGACGGCAAGCTGGTCGTCACCAGTCCGACCGAGCCCGTCATGATCGTACTGAAGCTGGGCCTCCTGGTGGGTCTGGTGCTGGCCTCACCGATCATCCTGTGGCAGACCTGGGCCTTCCTGGCCCCAGCACTCTACGAACGCGAGAAACGGGCGCTGGTACCCTCGCTGTTCATCGGCCTGATTCTATTCCTGACCGGTGTGGTTCTGGCGTACCTGTTCGTCGTGCCTCAGGCGCTCCGGGTTCTCTTCAGCTTTCAAACCGAGGCTATCGCACCCTTCATTACCTACGACGCCTACTTCGGCTTCGTGCTTCAGGTCACCCTGGCCCTGGGGCTCTCGTTCGAGCTGCCGCTGGTCATCTTCATTCTCTCGTGGCTGGGGGTAGTGGGTCCGGCGGAGCTGAATCACTTCCGCCGCTACGCCGTCGTCCTGGCGTTCATTGCGGGCGCCCTGCTGTCGCCCGGGGCCGATGTGCTCTCGATGGTGATGATGACCCTCCCGCTGATCCTGCTCTACGAGGTGGGATTCGCCGGCTCGGTGATCCTGCACCGGCGGCGGCGCCGCCGAGAAGCACGCGGACCACTGGCCGGCGGCACCGTCGCGTTGCTCGTAGTCCTGTCGCTGGCGGGTACCCAAGTGGAAGCGCAGGTGCCCGGCCAGCAGCGCAGAACCAGGCCGCCGGGCACCGACACGCTACGCGCTCGGCTGCCCGATTCCACGCAGCTCCGTGCGGGGCAGACGCTGGACACGGCAACCGCCCGGCGCATGGGTTTGCCCACCGGGCCATCCCGGACATTTGCTCCACCCGATTCGGTGATCACCGAGTTGCTCGCGCGGCCGGGCTACCAGACAACCCGCTATCGCGCCGACTCGGCCACGGTGCTGGTGCAGGAAGAACGCGTGCTGCTGAAGGGCAAAGCGCTGACGGAACGAAGAGGGACGTCGCTCGAGGCCGAGTCGATCACGTATCGCCGCTCCAGCTGCCTGCTCGACGCAACCGGTGATCCCCGATTGTTTGATCGGGGCCAGGTGCTGGTGGGTGAGGGAATCCGCTACGACACCTGCGTCCGACGCGGGATCATCAGCGACGCACTCACCAACTTTTCCCAGGGCTCCACCGTCTGGTTCCTCAGAGGAGATGTCTCCCAGGATTCCAGCTCGAGCCGGATCTACGCGGCGTCCAGTGAGATCACCAGCTGCGATCTTCCACTGCCGCACTATCACTTTGCCGGACGGGAGGTGAAGTGGGTGTCCCGGCAGGTGCTGGTGGCCCGCCCGGTTGTGCTCTACGTCAGAGATGTCCCCATCCTCTGGCTGCCTTTCATCTTTCAGGACATGCGGCCGGGCCGCCATTCAGGCATCCTGGTCCCGCAGTTCGGCTTCAACGATCTAGTTCGGCCCAGTCGCTCGTACAACCGGCAGATTACCAACATCGGGTATTACTGGGCACCCAACGACTACATCGATCTCACCGCCCGGTTGGACTGGTACTCCAACCGCTACCTGCAGTACGGAGCGGGCACGCAATACAGCTGGATCAACCGGTTCATGGACGGATCGCTCGATTTCAGCCAGCAGCAACAGGAGGGGGGAGGCTCTTCCACCACGCTTCGCTGGGATCATCGTCAGACCTTCGATCTGTCCACCAGCCTCAATCTCGACTTGAACTACGCCAGCAATACGTCCGTCATTCAACGGAACGCCATCGATCCGTTGCTCAACACCCAGCAAATCACCAGCTCGCTCAATTTCTCGAAGCGCTATGGCTGGGGGACGCTGACCCTGGGAGGAAATCGCCGCCAGAGTCTTTCGGACGGCAGCGTGCAGCAGCTGCTCCCGGCGCTTACGATCTCGCCGGCCTCGATCGCCCTGGGGTCGAACATCACCTGGTCCCCCGGCCTGAGCTTCACCAACAACACCACCTCGAAAACACCGCTGAATCCCGTGCTGCAGGCGCTGCCGGGAGGGGAACTGGACACGGTCCCTCAGCTCGGCAGCAGCCGGTCGACGGCACTGGACTTCCAGACGCCGGTCCGGATCGGAGCATTCAACTGGCAGAATTCCCTGACGCTCGATGACGTAAGGACGACGGGAAGAGAAACGGTTCAGTTCCGGGTGGACGATCCTTCGACGCCCGATCCCACGGATTCGTTGGTGGTCAGCCAGATCTATGGAGGCGACTTCTCCAGCGCGCTCGACTGGAATACCGGCATCAACTTGCCGGTGCTCTTTCGCGGTTCGTGGAAGTTGCAGCCTGCGGTAGGCATCGCCAACACGACCAGCGGTCCATTCCTGGTCCGGAACCGCAATACCAGCGGAAGGTTCGTCCATCAGGGCAAGCGGTTTCGCTTTTCGGCGTCGGCATCACCCACCCTGTTCGCGTTCTTTCCCGGATTCGGCCTGGCCAGCCGAATCCGCCACAGTCTCTCGCCCACGCTGAACTGGAATTACTCGCCCGCAGCTACGGTACCCGAGGACTACGCCCGTGCGCTGGCCGGCCCGGGCCAGCCGCTTCAGCTGCGGAGCGATGCCACCCAGACCATGAGTCTCGGCTTGTCACAGACGTTCGAGGCCAAAGCCAAGACCGCGACAGGCGACACGGCAACAGCCGATGCGCGCAAGTTCCGCGTGCTCAGCATCAACACGAGCCCGATCAGCTATGATTTCGAGCAGGCCAAGAAGCCGGGCCGGACCGGCTGGATCACCGACGTCATCACCAACTCCTTCCTCAGCGATCTGTTACCCCAGTTCACGCTCAGCCTGTCTCACGATCTCTGGCGGGGGGATGTTGGTGTCGACACAGCCGACTTTGATCCCTTTCTCAACAGCGTGAGCGCGAGCTTCGGGATTTCAGCAAATACCTTGCGCTCGATCGGCTCGATCTTTGGTCTGGGCGGCGACACGTTGCCTCAGCGGTCTCGGAGAGAGGACGAGGTGCCCAACTCCTATGTAGTGGATGCGGGACGCAGAAGTCGGGGCTCCTTCTACAACACTGGACAGGTCCCTTTTTCAGGTGGCGGCCGGACCTTTACCGCCAACTTCAACTACACCCTATCGCGGACGCGTCCCGTCCCAGGAGCCGAGCCCCCCCGGGACCAGCAAAACCTAGGATTCAGTACCAGCTTCTCGCCCACGCCGTTCTGGTCGCTCTCCTGGTCGTCCCAATACAACATCACCGACTCGAAGTTCGAATCCCAGGTGGTGCGGCTCGAGCGGGAGTTGCACGAGTGGCGGGCGGGCTTCAACTTCGTGCGGAATGCAAACGGAAATTTCGCGTTCTACTTCTCGATCTATCTCACCGACTTGCCTGATCTCAAATTCGACTACAATCAGGCCACCTTCGAGCAATAGTTGTCCCCGAGTGTGGACAGCACGGCGGGACAGCAGTCAGTGGCGGAGCCTCGCTTGATGGCTTGACCTGCCGCCCCGCTGCCCGGCTAGGTCACTCGCTCGATTTTCGTCTGGCACACTACCTGCCGCCTACCGCGTCTATCCCTCTCTGGAGAATGGTATGCGGGGCTGGACACCGGTCTTCCTGCTGCTGGCCATAGCCTGCTCCTCCGATCGGACCGGTCCCGGCAACCCTCCCGATGTTCCAGCAGAGCTCTTCAGCACGTCCCTCGACGCCGCCATAGCCCTCAATTGGACTGACAACGCGTTCACCTCGGACCCCAACAACTTTCAGAACTACCGGGTGTACAGCACGTCCTATAACATCGATGCCCCTGCGGGCACGGATGGTTGTGGCACCAGTTGGCGCCTCGAAGGCACGACCGTAGCACCCCAGTTCCTCGCGGGCGCGTTGGTCAATGGGGTCCCGCGGTGTTTCTCGGTCAGTGCGGTCAGTCTCGACGGTGCGGAGAGCAGCCGCTCCGAGAGCCGATCTGATACTCCTCGGCCGGAAAGCCGAAACCAGGTCATTTACCCGATTCAGATTCGTCCCGACAGCAGCGGATTTCGTTTCTGGGATGATGATGGCGATGGTACGGTCGAGGATGGCGAGCTGGGCCGGGTGAGAGCCGGATCTTCTCCGACCATTGATTTTTACGTCGATCGAGACGGCAGTGGCACCCTGTTCCTGACTCCAGTGCGGGCTGGAACCGGCGTGGAATTCTATTCGGATGACCGCGTGGGAGATCTCACCAGCATCGACTTCGCTCCCTGTCTGCCCGACCCCGACCCGGATCTTTGCGGTGCCTACTCGAGCGCACCGATCGAAGCCTTTCCCGGCATGGGGTACGTCTTCGAAATGACCGCCGGCGACGACTTCCTCCGTTACGGATCGGTGCGGGTGACGCATTCAGGTCCGAGCTTTCTGATTCTCGACTGGGCGTTCCAAACCGATCCCGGAAACCCCGAGCTTCTGGTTGGGTGGAAGTAAGCCGATGATAGCAGGGGTTGAATAGAGGGAGAGACGGCGTCAACTTCGGGCGATGTCTTCATCAGCCTGTGTTCTGGACGGCCACTCACTCACCATCGATAGCGTGGTTCAGGTCGCGCGCGATCCCGACGTCCGGATAACCCTGGACCCAGCCGCGCGACGGGCCCTGCTCAACAGCCGGAAGCTGGTGGATGCGGCCATTAGGTCGGGCCAGACGATATACGGCATCAATACCGGCTTCGGTAAGCTGGCCAACGTCAGGGTGTCACCGGATCGCATCGATCAACTCCAGACCAATCTGATCCGCAGCCATGCCTCGGGGGTCGGCACACCGCTTTCGCCGGCCGTGGTCCGCGCGGTCATGCTGCTTCGAGCCAATGTGCTGCTCAGGCCGACCAGCGGCGTGCGGCCGGAGCTGGTGGAAGCGTTGGTGGCCCTGCTCAACGCGGGCGTGTTGCCGCTGGTACCGGAACAGGGGAGTGTGGGAGCCAGCGGCGATCTGGCTCCACTCAGCCATATCGGGCTAGCGCTCATGGGCGAGGGTCTGGTGCTCTCTCAGGAGGGAGCTCCCGCACCCGCCGAGCAAGCGCTGAAGAGTGCCGGAGTCCGCCCTTATCGATTCGCCCCCAAAGAGGGTATCGCCTTCATCAACGGGACTCAGGCGCAAACGGCACTCCTGGCTCTCATGGTGTACGACGCCCGCGTGCTCTGGCGTACCGCGGTCGGAGCCGCAGCGATGAGCCTCGAGGCCCTGCGCGGAACCCCAGCTCCACTGGACCAGCGGATTCACGACAACCGCCCGCACACGGGTCAGATCCGGGCTGCGGCACTCATGCGCGAATTACTGCAGGAAAGTGAGATTCGGGAGTCGCACCGGGAAAACGATCCCCGGGTTCAGGACGCGTACAGTCTGCGTTGCGCGCCGCAGGTGCTGGGCGCGGTGGCCGACGCCATAGCATTTGCGGAACAGACCGCCGCAGTCGAATTGAACGCCTCGACCGATAATCCGCTCGTGTTCGATAACGGTGATGTGATCTCCGGAGGAAACTTTCACGGCCAGCCAGTCGCTCAGGCCCTGGACGTCCTGGCCATGACACTCACCACCCTTCAGGCCATCGCGGAGCGTCGGGTGGAGCGATTGGTAAATCCGGACCTGTCGCAGGGACTACCGGCCTTTTTGACCAGCGACCCGGGCCTGTGCTCGGGGCTGATGATGGTTCAGATTGCCGCCGCAAGCCTGGTGGCCGAATCGAGGGCGTTGGCGATGCCTGCGAGCATCGGGTCCATTCCCACCGACGCCAATCAGGAGGACTTCGTCCCCATGGGTATGGCCGCAGCCTTCAAGGCGGCGCGCATTCTCCTCAATGCGCAGCGAGTCGTAGCAGCCGAGCTGCTCTGCGCTGCCCAGGGGCTCGAATTCCTCAAGCCGCTGGCCCCGGGTCGAGGAGTGGCAGCAATGTACCGGAAGCTCCGGAGTCTCGACCCACCGGTGCCGCCCTTGACGTTCGATCGCCCCCCCGCGCCCGACCTGGAACGCCTGGCCGCGGCCGTGGCGGATGGGATATTTGATCCCGCTGGTCCGGCGACCGGGTCAATCCCAGGCTCATAGCCACACTTTTTGACGGTCCGGCGCGGGCGTGCAACTCGTTGCAGCACAGACAGCTTGCCCGGCCTATGGCCGCCCGGTATCTTTCGCGCACTCCAAGCCTTATCTCTGATTACCCCTTCTCAGCCCGAGCCGGCATGAACCTGGAAAAGCTGAAGGACACGGCGCGGAAGCTCGAGCAAAAGGAGGATTGGCGTAAAGCCATAGACGTCTACCTGAAGGCCATTCAACAGGCCGAGTCGGGCATTGAATCGAGCCCTGATCTATCGCTGTACAACCGGGTTGGCGACCTCTACCTCAAGATCAACGACACTGCCGAAGCGGTGCGCTCCTATGAGCGGGCAGTGGACTTGTATGCCGACCAGGGATTCTTCAATAACGCCATCGCGCTCTGTGGCAAGATCCTTCGAGTCAATCCCGGGCGCACCCAGACGTACCTGAAGCTCTGCCAGCTCCACGCCCGCAAGAATGTCGTCAGCGAAGCCAAGCGAAACCTGATCGAGTTCCTCGAGCGGATGAACGCGCTGGGTCAGCTGGACCAGGCTTTCCAGGCGGTGAAGCTGTTCGCGGATCAGTTCTCAGGGAGCCAGGAAATCCGGAGCATGCTGGTCGACTTGCTCCGGGCCACGTCCCGGGGCGACGAGGCCCGAGAGCAGCTCGAGAAGATGGCTCACGATCTAGAAGCGGCGGGGGACAAGAGCGGGGCAAGGAAAACGCGGGAGCGGCTCGAGGGACTCGAGACGGACCACGGCACCCACCCGCCAGCACCTGCTTCACCGGCTCCCAAGCGGGGCGACCTCGTGTTTTTGGATACGGGCTTGGACCTTCCAACTTCCCCTTCCCGAGGGCCGGTCTACTCCCGGACGCCGAGAGAAGCACCCCTGCAGATGGAGGAGCCACCCGCGGCTGCACCGATCGAGGAACCTCTTTCCACCTCAGCCGAGCCCAGCCCGCCTGAAGGTCTTGTGGCGCGCGAGAACCTGCCAGGCGTGTCGAGCTCGGCGGCAGACGAGTTAATGATCGACCCCCTTCTGCCTGCGGGCTCCGAGAGTACGGACGATGATTCTCTGCTCGGCATCGAACGCCTGGGTGATCCGATCGGGCCAATTACCGACTTGGTACCGCCGTTGGACATCCAGCGGGGTGCTGAATCCTCCAGCCTGGATATCCAACCCATGATGCTGGAGGGGATGGAGGGTACGTCGTTAGGCGATCTATCCAACGACCAGGCGAGCTCTCTCGATTTCTCGGTGGAGCCTCAGTCGAGCCCACTCGATCTTCCTGACGATCTCGTCATCTCCCTGCCGGATACCGAAACCGGCTTCAACATCGAGGCCGAGCTTTCAAGAGACAGCCCTAGCCCGCCGATCGACTTGCCACTGGTCACACCGGAGCCGGGGAGCAGCGATACTCTGGCCGATCTGGAGAATCGGGTACTGGACGATCCGGAGAATCCGGACGTCCATCTCCAGCTCGCGGACCGGCTGCTCTCAATGGGCGAGACCGAGCGAGTCACCGAGGAGCTCGAGCTGGCGCTGGCCGGGTTCGAGGACCGGCAGGACTGGACTCGCGCCTCGCTGATGGCCGATCGGCTCGTTGAACTGGCCCCCCACAGCATTGCGCATCATCAAAAGCGGGTGGAGTTGGCCTATCGGATGGGCGATCGGGCGCCCTTGCTCGAAGCCTACCTCGGATTGGGCGATGCTCTGGCCAGGTCCGGCGCGGTGGACAAGGCAGCAGCTGTTTACGGTCGGGTCATCGAACATGATCCGGGAAATGCCCGAGCTGCTGCGGCGCTCGCGAGGGTCGGCGGAGGGCAGCCACCCGCGCCACCCAAGAAGGCGGAGCCCCCGCCGACGCCCCCGCCTCCGCCGGCGCCGGCAACCCAGGCGAAGGTCTCCCCGGCTCCAAAGCCGGAGCCGGTAGTGAGCTCTTCTCTACCAGCGAAGCCGGCACCTGAGGCTGCTCCGGTTCATTCCAAGCCGCCTCGGAAACCGGAGCCCGCAGCAGTCGCCTCCGACGAAGGCTTCATCGATCTCGGCTCTATGCTCCGGGACGAGCACGGGCAGCGGGACACCAGAATGCGGGTGAACCGCAGAGAGCCGAAGGACCAGGATGAGCAGCGCGAGTTCCATGAGATACTGGAGCAGTTCAAGCGCGGGATCGACGAGAATCTGGATTCGGATGACTACCAGTCGCATTACGACCTGGGCGTCGCGTTCAAGGAGATGGGCCTGCTCGACGAAGCGATTGCCGAGTTTCAGAAAGCCCTTCGCGCGTCGGAGGGAAGGCTTCGTACCTCGGAGGCGCTGGGGATGGCCTTCTTCGAGAAGGGCCAGTACGCGGTCTGTGAGTCGGTCCTACGCCGCGCGGTCGATGGGCTGGAGGGGAGCGACGAGGCCAAGATCGGACTGCTGTACTGGTTGGGTCGTGCGTCGGAAGCCCTGGGCAAGAAGGCCGAAGCCATTGCGAGCTACGAGCGGGCCGTTGCGGTGGACATCCGGTTCATGGATCTCAGCCAGCGCATCCACCGCCTCGCTGCTGGACGTAGACCGTGAGGCCTCAAACCGCACCGGTCTCACTTGCTGAGCTGCAACAGCCCCTGCGGCCGCGGCTCGATCGGGTTCAGCAGGAACTACGGCGAATGGTAGAGGCAGACTTCGGCTTAATCACTCAGGTGAATTCCCACCTGTTCCAGATGCAAGGCAAGATGTTTCGGCCGACCCTTTTGCTGTGGGCGGAGGAGGCCACCAGCAGTCCGGATCAGCGAGCCACCACCCTCAGTGCCGTGGTCGAGCTCATCCATCTGGCGACGCTGGTGCACGATGATTCGGTCGATCATTCTGTGCTGCGCCGGGGAATGCCGACGATCAACTCCCTGTTCAGCCATCAGGTGTCGGTCATCATGGGAGACTACCTGTACTCCCGGGCGGTGATCGAGCTGGTGCAGTTGAACGATCTGGAACCGCTTCGGGTGCTGAGCCGGGTAACCAACGACATGACCGTCGGGGAAATGCGGCAGCTGCTGGCCCACGATCCGCTGGAATTCTCCGAGGATGAGTACGATCTCCTGATTCGAGCCAAGACCGCGTCGCTGGTCTCAGGCGCCTGCGAGATCGGAGCTCTCGGGGCCGCTCCGGACGAACGTGATGCGCTCCGACGATTCGGGGAGGTGCTTGGTATGGCGTTTCAGATCGTCGATGATCTTCTCGATTATACCGAGGACGCCTCAGTCACCGGAAAGCCCTTCGGCTCTGACTTGCGGGAGCACAAGGTGACACTGCCCCTGATTGCGGCGCTTCCCCGGATGCGAGAGAGTGAACGCCGTGCCGTTTCCCGGCTGCTCCTCTCGCCCGAGCCGAGCGACGGCCAGATCGCGGAGGTCATCCTCGCGGTGGGTGAAGCGGGTGGCCTGGACTATGCCCGGGAACGCGCGCTGCGGCTGGCGCAGCAGGCCGACACCGAGCTCGATGTTCTGCAACCCTCGGCGGCTCGTGACGCCCTGAGGGCGAGCATCACTTACGTCATAGATCGCAGGAGCTGATGCCAAGCGGCCCGCACCGGCCACGATTCTACATCTGGGTTCTGATCATCGGGTTCGTTATTGGTGGAACGCTGACCTCCCTGTTTCGCCAGACCCTCCCTGATAGCGCAGCCAGGACTTTCCTCACCAGCACGTGGACCCCCACCTTCGGCCCTGTCTCGATGAATCTTCTGGTGATAGACTTCACCCTAGGTCCCCTGGGACTTCACGTATCGATTCTCAGCCTGGTGGGAGTCCTGGTGGCCTATCTGATCGCGCGTTCGCTCTTCTAGGGGGCCCTGTGGGAAACCTCGGCATGTGGGAAATTCTGCTGATCGTACTGGTGGTCCTGCTTCTCTTTGGCGCCAAGCGGTTGCCGGAAGTGGGTTCCTCCATCGGAAAGGGTATCCGGGAGTTCAAGCGGAGTATCTCGGACACCCAGGACGCCATCATGAGCCCGGATGAGCAGCGCAACAACCTGCCTCCGCGGAGCCCCGATAGCGCCCAGCACCCAAGTTCGACCTCGGGAGAACCCAAGCGCCTGTCGCAGTAGACGAGCGGACAGGCGGACAGGGCGGGCGGTATTGCTCCGCGGGCGGTATTGCTCCGAATAGAATAGTAGAGGGGCGGGAAGACTCGGTCCTCCCGCCCATTTTTACACACCCATCTGTCCGCCTGTCCGTCCGCCTGTCCTACACCCCCGCCGGTGGTGGCTGCTGTGGGGTACCGGTCTGCAACACCTTTTCCCGATTGTCCACGATCTTGGCTGCCTTTCGCAGGGCCATCATGTAGTTCCTTACGCGCTCCTGCTTTGCAGCGTTGATAGCCTGGGCGCGGTACTGATCCAGCTCCTTCACGAACTTGGCTGAATCCGCCTGGACCCGCTCCAGCGCCTGCACGACGTAAATGCCGTCCTTGGTATCGAGTATTCCGCTCCGCTCTCCCTTCTTGAGTCCGAAGGCGGCCCCAACCACAATGGGGTTGGTAAGGGGCGGATTGATTCGGCTAAAGGGTCCAAACTCCCGGTACGGCAGCTTCATTGCCGTGGCGGCCTCGGCCATCGACGTCCCACCCTCGAGTCGTTTGCTATAGGTCTTGGCCAGGTCCCGCGCCGCCTTCCACTTCTTGTCGTCGCGAGCCGTCTTCGCCACGGCCGAGCGGATCTGGTTGAGAGGGGGGACCCCAGCCGGCTGCAAGCTATCCAAGCGAAAAACGTAGTAGGCCCAGGAGGCTTCGATTACCGGACTGGTAGCCCCGGGCTTGGCCTCAAACGCCCAGACGGCAGCATCGGGAACCACCAACTGTCCCAGCTGGACCTTACTTCCTTGCTGGACCGGCGAAGCCCGGGCAACCGGGAGCTTGAGCACTCGCGCCACCGTATCCAGGGCCGCCGGGTCGCTGCGCTCGGCGCCGAGCTGTTCCAGGCTGTCGGCTTGGGCGTCCAGCTGATCGCGGTGAGCGCCGGTGACCTCAATGGGGAAAAGGATGTGGCGACCTTTGGCCTTGTTGCCCTTGCGGCTGGTGATCTCGATCAGGTGAAACCCGAACTGCGACACCACCGGCCGGGAGACGGTGCGAAGAGGCAGGGCAAAGGCCGCGGAGTCGAAAGCTGGATCCATGGAGCCTTTGGTCCATTCCCCCAGATCACCACCCTTGGCCGCACTGGCGCTGTCGGCGGATTCCCGTCGAGCTACGTCTGCAAAGGGGGCTCCTGCGATGATCTCCTGACGGGCTGAATCCGCGCGAGCGCGAACTGCAGCTGTGTCTGCCGACGTGGTCAGTCGAGGAAGCGCCACGAAGCTCAGGTATGCCGTTCGCGGCCGCTCGAACTCGTTCCGGTGGGCCTTGTAGTAGGCGGCTACCTCGGCATCGGTGACCTGAACCGACGAGTCGGGCACCGCGTTGCGGGGAACGATAGCGGTCAAGCCGATCTTGACCATTTCATTTTGATCTCGATAGTGCTCCCACAGTGCTGCGTCGGAGAGATAAATGTCCGATGTGACTACCCGAAGGAGCTTGGCTCGCTGTAGCTCCTCCCGATATTGGGCCTCGAGGCTGGGCAGATACTGCTGGGCCACGCTGGAGGTCAGCCACCGCTGGTATTTGCCGAGGTCGAACTGGCTGTCGGTCTGAAACTCCGGGACGCTCTGAAATTCGGGCAGAGGAGAATTTCGAATTGCCTGTACCACCTCGTCGTCGCTTACCGTGATACCCCGCCGCTGGTACTCGGCGTTGAGCACGTTACTCTGCACGATCTGGTCCCAGACCTCGTCCCGAACCTGCTGGTAGTCTTCCAGACCCATATTCCCAGGGGTCTGGCGTTGCCGGGCATCGATGGATTGCTGCACGATGTTCTGATAGGTGCGGGCGTCAATGCTCCGGCCGTTGACCTCTCCGACGGAGGTCTGGGTGAGCAGGCCGGTGCCCCCTGTGATCCCACTGAGGTCAAGTACCAGCCAGGCAAAAAACGTGATGGCGACCACCACCATGAGGGGCTTGGCCGCGTTTCGAAAGGCTTGCATGAGGCTCCAACCGATGGTTTACGACGACCGAGAAGCTTAAGTGCGGTGATGCAGAACCTCAAGGCGCCATTCCGCTTAGCAGTTGACAGGCCGGGGGCCGCCCACTACTCTCACGTACTTCCCGCAGCACCAGTTGCCGATCTCCTACTGCAGCCCTGACCTCGAAACTCGGGGACCGATGGCCACAACCGAAATCGAAAAACTCGAGCGCCGCTACGCCGAAAACCCCCAGGGTCTCACCTTTGCCCCGCTGGCAGAGGTTCATCGCAAGAGCGGCGACGTGACCCGGGCTTTGGAGTTGCTGCGGGCGGGCTTGGAGCTGCACCCCAACTACATACCGGCCAGCATCGTGCTGGGCCGATGCCATTGGGATCTCGGGGATTTACCAGCAGCCGAATCCGCGTTCTCGCATGTCCTCCGGCTGGATGACGAGAACGTCATTGCCCTGAAGTCTCTGGCCGACATCAACGAGAAACTGGAGCGCTACAACGAGGCTCAACGATGGCTGAATCGGCTGATCTCGGTAGATCGCAGCAATGAGGAGGCGCGGCAGCAGCTAGCTCGGATCGAAGCGGCGCGCCAGACCCCGGGCAAGGCGGCCGAGCTGCCACACGAGATCGCCGCCGCCAACCCAGAGCCAACCGAGGTGATCGCCCCGGCTGAGACGGAGACTCCCCTGGAGCTGACCGAAGCTCTCCAGCCGGCGGCTCCCAGTGAGGCCCAGCCGGCCTCGCTCGAGTTCATTGACACCTCCGAGCCAACCCGCCAGACACCTGCTCCGACCCCACTCCGGAAGGAAGAACCGAAGCCCGAAGAACCGGCGCCCGTAGACGGGTTGATCAGTCAGGAGTTCGTGCCACCGAGCGATACGACGTACCGCTCCCACCCCGAGCTCACCCAGGGGTTCGTCTCGACCCCGGATCCCGCCGAGCAATTCGAGGTCGAGACCGCCAGCGAGGTCGAGCTCCGCAGTTCGGGTGCGTCCGAGTTCCGAGTGCCCAATGCAGCCGAAGACTTCATGGAAGCCGAGCCGCACGAAGCTCCAGCTGCGGAACTGGACCTGATACGCCCCGAACTGGCACCTGAGCCTGTACCCGAGCCAATGCCCCAGCCGGTACCCGAGCCGATATCCGAACCGAAGCGACACTCCTATTCGGTTCGGGAGACCAAGGGGCAATCCGTCGCCGCCTTCTTCCAAGCCCTGCTCGCTGCTCGTCCCCCAGCGGGTGCCTCAGCTCCTGAGCGCCCGGTAGAGCAGAGTACGGGCGCCGCGGAGGATCGACCGGCTACTCCTGCGGTTCCGTCTGGAGGCAGCCCCCCTGATCTGGCCGTCACATTCGATGACTTCTTTGGTGCCCCTGCCGGCGGATCCGGCTCTCCGACCAAAGGGAGCGCCGATCCCGGCAAGGATGATCTGGACCAGTTTCAATCCTGGCTGCAAAACCTCAAGCGTTGAATGCGGATCGCGGTGCTCAATGGCCCCAATCTGAACCTGCTGGGGCAACGGGAGCCGGAGATCTACGGACACAGCAGCCTGGCCGAGATCGAGGCCATGGTGCGAACCGCGGCTGGACCACTGGGTGTGGAGATCGACTGGTTTCAGACCAATCACGAAGGTGAGATGGTCGATGCGGTCCAGCGACTTCGTGGTCATGCGGATGGTGCGCTGATCAATGCGGCAGCGCTAACCCATTCCAGCCTGGCGCTCCGCGATGCCCTTCTGGCCGTCAAGGTCCCCTTTGTCGAGCTGCACCTGTCGAACATCTTCGCTCGGGAGCCCGAACGAAGACATTCGGTAATCGCCGATCTGGCCATCGGCATGGTTACCGGCTTCGGTGCACAGAGTTACGTGCTGGCTCTGCAGGCGCTCATGGGCCGCCTCCGTGCGGCCTGACCGCAGGCCGGAGCGACAAGCCGCGCTGAGGGTTCAACTGGAGGCCGAGGGGTTGGATGGGTTGCTGGTCACTCATCTGCCCAACATCCGGTATCTCACTGGTTTCACCGGGTCGGCTGCGCTGTTGCTGGTCAGACGGGATGCGGCCATCCTGATTTCGGATTTCCGGTATGCCGCTCAGGCGCCGGTCGAGGTGGGCGCCGCCGGAACCGTAGAGATCGACCAGCGAAGCGTCTGGGACCGTCTGGCTCGGGTATTGAATGCGTACCCGGCCGGTACCCTGGGCATAGAGGGGCACTCGCTGAGCGTCCGGGACGCCGAACGCGTGAGCGGCCTGACTCGAGCCGGTATTGTGCCCACGGTCGAGCTGGTCGAGCGCCAGCGCGCGATGAAGGCGCCGGAAGAGGTCATGGCGATCCGCGCGGCGGCGGAGTTAGCGCAGGAATCCCTCGCCGAGGTGCTTCCGAGCATCCGGACCGGGCAGACCGAGGTCGAGGTGGCCTCAGCACTGGAAGCGACGCTTCGGCGAAAAGGAAGTGAATGGCACCCGTTTCCCACCATCGTAGCCTCGGGGCCCAGATCAGCTCTTCCTCATGCCCGGACGAGCGGACGGGCGCTGGGGAAGGGAGACTTGCTCCTGATCGACTTCGGCGCCCAGGTGGACGGATATTGTGCCGACCTGACTCGAACTGTCGTGATCGGCGCGAGGGCGGACGAACGGCAGCGAACGATCCATGAGCTGGTACAGTCCGCCCAGCGACGGGCTATCGAACGGCTACGCCCCGGCATGCCGGCTCGGGAGGGAGACGCCCTGGCGCGGGACATGATCTCAGCGCGCGGCTTCGGCGATGCATTCGGGCACTCACTCGGACATGGTCTGGGTCTCGAGGTGCACGAAGCCCCCAGGGTGGCTGCGAATTCGGACGCCCCTCTGCCGCCACACGCCGTGGTCACGGTGGAGCCGGGAGTCTATTTTCCGGGGTGGGGGGGAGTACGGCTGGAGGACGACGTCTATCTGGCCCCGGAAGGGGCACAGCGTCTCTCGGATGGCCGGACGGAGTTGTTGGAGTTGGTCTAGACCTTCATACCTACACATGGCCACAACTGCAGATTTCAGGAACGGCTTGGTTTTGGAGATCGACGGCCTGCTGTTCCAACTGGTCTACTTTCAGCACGTAAAGCCCGGAAAGGGCGGGGCGTTCGTGCGCACCAAGCTGAAGAACATCCGCACCGGCGCGGTGATCGACCGGACCTATAATGCTGGCGAGCGGGTCAATGACGTCAGGCTGGAGCGACGTCCGATCCAGTTCTCGTACGCCGACGGCCACTTTTACCATTTCATGGATCAGCAAACGTTCGATGATATCATGTTGACGGACGAGCTCATTGGGGCGGGGCAGCTCAAGTACTTGAAGGAGGGGATGGAGTGTGAGGGCCTGGTGCACAACGACCGGGTGATCACCGTGGAGCTACCCGCCTTCGTCGAGCTTACCGTTACCCGCACCACCCCGGGGGTCCGGGGTGACACCGCCACTGGTGGAACCAAGCCGGCCACGCTGGAAACGGGCGCAACGGTTCAGGTTCCGCTCTTCATCGAGGAGGGCCAGGTGATCCGGGTCGACCGCCGCGAAGACAAGTATCTGACCCGCGTATGAGCCCCCAGGAGATGCAGGAGCTCGCCGAGCTCCTGCAAAACGTGCCGGGCATTCACTCGATCGACATCAAGGACGTCAAGCGGCTCGCTCAGCTCTTACGCGAGACTCCGGAGATCGGATCGATCGAAGTAAAGGGCTGGTTCGGTACCGGCGTCGTGATAACCAGGACTACCGCCGCGCCAGTGCAACCCAGTCCGCCGCTGGTCATGGCGGCCGCCGCTCCCTTGCCCCAGGCACCAGCTCCCGCCGGAGATCAGGAAGGGCGCGAAGGTGGAGGCCGGGCAGTAAGCGCCGCTCCGCACCTCAAGGAGATCCGCTCGCCCATGGTCGGGACCTTTTACAAGGCGCCGGAGCCGGGAGCAGATCCCTACATCAAAGTCGGCAACCGGGTCACCCCTGGACAAACCGTTTGCATCATCGAGGCCATGAAGATCATGAACGAGATCGAGGCGGAGATCGCCGGAACGGTCCGCGAGATCCTGGTCGAGGACGGCCAGCCGGTGGAGTTCGGTCAAGTTCTGTTCCGAGTGGACCCCAATGCCTGAGCCGAAGGCTGCGTCTCCGCAATCCACGTTCAATTTCAAGCAAGCTATCTCGCAAATGGTGCAGCGGAACGCCTCCGATCTGCTGCTCAAGGTAGGACGCCCGCCGACCATCCGACTCAACGGTGAGCTTCACGGGCTGGAAATGCCTCCGGTCAAGCCGGAAGATCTCAAGCTCCTCGCCGAGCAGATCATGACGCCACGGCAGGTGAAGGAGTTCGCCGAGAAGAAGGAGGCGGATTTTGCCATCGGGGTGCCCGGCGTCGGCCGGTTCCGGACCAACATTTATCAGCAGCGCGGCACGCTGGCATTTGCGTTCCGGGCAATCCCCTATGAAGTAAAGACCGTCCGGGAACTCAACCTGCCGGCAGTACTGGAGGAGATATCACTGCGGCCGCGCGGGCTGGTACTGGTGACCGGGGTGACCGGCTCGGGGAAGTCCACCGCCCTCGCCTCGATGATCAACCACATCAACCAAAATCGCCGGGTCAACGTCATCACGATCGAGGACCCGATCGAGTTCCTCCATCGAGATGTGATGTCCAACATCTCGCAGCGAGAGGTCGGCAACGACACGCTCTCCTTCGGCATGGCTCTCCGGCATGTGCTGCGGCAGGACCCCGATGTGATCCTGGTGGGCGAGATCCGCGACGTCGAGACCCTCGATACCGCATTGAAAGCCGCCGACACCGGGCACCTCGTCTTCTCGACCCTTCACACCACCGATGCCACCCAGACCATCAATCGGATTCTCTCCTTCTACCCGCCGCACCAGCACCAGGAGGTCAGGATGCTGCTCTCCACTGCCTTGCAGGCGGTGGTGTCGCTCCGTCTGGTGCCTCGGGCCGACGGGAGGGGCCGAATTCCGGCCGCGGAGGTACTGATCAACACCGCCGCGGTAGCCGACAACATTCGTGACATTGAAAAAGCGCTTCACATTCCGGACCTCATCGCCCAGGGAGCTGTGTCCTACGGCATGCAGAGCTTCGACCAGTCCTTGATGAAGTGGTTCAAGGACGGACTGATTTCCTACGAGAGTGCCCTGTTCTATTCCACCAATCCGAACGAGTTCGCGCTCCGGGTCTCCGGAGTGGATTCGGCGTCCGACCGCAAGTTCACGGAGATCACCGGCGACCAAACGAAGTCGCAATCCTTGGATCTGACGCCCTAGATGTTCAAGAAGGTCCTGATCGCCAACCGAGCCTTCCGCCGGCGCGGCGATTGCGGGTGTGGGTTGACGAGGTGGGTGATCCCGAGATCTCCGCATGATTAAGAAGGTATTGATCGCCAACCGCGGGGAGATTGCCCTGCGGGTCATTCGCGCGTGCCGCGAACTGGGGCTCGAAACGGTGGCCGTCTACAGCGAGGCGGACCGCGAATCCCTGCACGTGCGATTTGCCGATGACGATGTCTGCATCGGACCACCGCCCAGCCGGAGTTCCTACCTGAGAATTCCGAATCTCATTGCCGCGGCCGAGATCACCGGGGCCGACGCCATTCACCCGGGGTACGGATTTCTGGCGGAGAACGCCGAGTTCGCGGACACCTGTCGGGCCTCGAACATCACCTTCATCGGCCCCACCGG
>JAICPP010000179.1 GCA_025929805.1 Gemmatimonadales bacterium
CCCACCGTGGAGTACCACGTGTACCGGACGGATGGGGAGATGTTGCTGCTGGAGAATCCCTCCAACCTCCCCGATCCGGCGAGCATCAACCGGATCGAAGAGCCTTATGTGAAAGCTCGCATTATGGCGCCGGCCGATTACATCGGCGGCATCATGAAGCTGGGCCAGGAACGGCGCGGGATCTACAACGGGATGCACTACCTCGATACGACCAGAGTGGAGTTCGACTTCGAATTTCCGCTGGGCGAGATTGTCCTCGATTTCTACGATAAGCTGAAATCCTTGAGCCGAGGCTACGCCTCGCTCGACTACGAGACATCGGATTATCGCGAGTCGGATCTGGTCAAGCTGGATATGCTCATCAACGGTGACCCGATCGACGCCTTCAGCGTCATCATTCACCGGGACAAGGCTCAGGAGTACGGCCGCAAGGTAGCCGAGAAGCTCAAGGAATTAATTCCCCGCCAGCTGTACCAGGTGGCGATTCAGGCGGCGATCGGCAACAAGATCATTGCCCGGGAGACCATCTCCGCCTTCCGCAAGGATGTGCTCGCCAAATGTTATGGCGGTGACATCACCCGCAAGCGCAAGCTTCTGGAGAAGCAAAAGGAGGGCAAGAAGCGAATGAAACAGATCGGCGCGGTGGAGATCCCGCAGGAGGCGTTTCTGGCCGTATTGCAGGTGGACTGATGGACGGCGGTACGGCGGACCGTCCTACCGTCCTGGTTATTCAAACCGCCTTCCTCGGTGACGTGGTTCTCACCACGCCGCTGCTCTCGGTGCTCGCCGGTCGGGTCGGACCAGTGGATGTGGTCACTACGCCGGCAGCCGCAAGCCTGCTGGAGAACCATCCTGCCGTGGCAGAGGTGGTGACATACGACAAGAAGGGCTCAGCCAGCGGGTGGAGGGGGCTGCGCCAGATGGGTGGCTTGCTGAGAGGGCGAGGCTACCGCCGGGTCTATCTCCCCCATCGCTCGGTGCGGTCTGCTGCCCTGGCCATCTGGACCGGCGCACGGGAGCGCATCGGCTTTTCCGACAGCCCGGCGGCAATCACTTATACCAGGAGAGTCCGTCGCCCCAGCAGCGGACACGAAGTGGACCGCCTGCTGGCGCTCGCTGGCCCCGACGTCGGTGCGGCTCCTCCCGTAACCCTGGGACTCACCGCCGCCGACTACCAGGCAGCAGAAACCTGGCTGAGCGCTCGGGGGGTGGGGTCACGTTTCACGGTCATAGCGCCGGGCTCGGTCTGGGCGACCAAGCGCTGGCCCTACTATGCAGAACTGGCGTCACAGCTCGACGGCCCCACCGTGATCGTCGGCGGGCGTGACGACGTTCCCCTGGCCCAAACCATCGTGGCAACTAGCGGAGGGAAGGCGGTGAGCGCCGCAGGCGCGCTCAGCCTCCGCCAGTCGGCAGCGCTGATCCAGCGGGCCAACTGTCTCGTGACCAACGATTCGGCGCCCCTGCACCTGGCCACAGCCGTGGGAACCCCGGTGGTCGCCCTCTTTGGACCCACGGTGCCTGAGTTTGGCTTCGGGCCGCGAAGACCTGGTGACGTAGTTCTGGGACACGCCGAGCTATCTTGCCGGCCCTGTTCCAGGCACGGTCCACCCACCTGTCCCCTGGGTCATCATCGTTGCCTGCGAGAATTGTCGGTCGAGACGGTCGTAAGAGCGGTCGCAACCGTGGCAAATCCGGAGGAATCCCGTGCGATATGTCCTGGGAATTGACATCGGCGGCACCAACGTCGTCGTCGGCAGTGTCGCCGAAGATGGGTCGGCATTGCATGCACTCGGCAGCGAGCCGACGCACGCGGAAGCCGGACAGCGTGACGTGCTCGACCGGATCATCGCCCTGGCCAAGCACACGATAGCGAAAACCAGTGAGGAAGTGCCGGGGGCCGACATCATCGGCGTGGGCGTCGGCGCACCGGGACCGCTCGACACCAAGAGCGGGGTAGTGCTGCTCACCCCCAATCTGGGCTGGGTAAACCTTCCCTTGCGCCAGATCATTCATGAGCGACTCGGACTCCCGGCCGCGCTGGACAACGACGCCAACTGTGCGGTGCTGGGTGAATGGTGGATGGGAGCAGCCCGGGGGACCCGGAACGCCATCGGCATCACGATCGGCACGGGGATCGGCGGCGGGATCATCATCGATGGGAAACTCTTTCATGGGGCGTCCGATTGTGCGGGCGAGATCGGCCACACGACCATCGATACCGAGGGCCGTCACTGCAAGTGCGGCAACTACGGATGCCTGGAGGCCTATGCATCGGGACCCAACATCGCCCTGCGGGCGGTGGAGGAGATCAAGGCCGGGGCGGTGAGCCGGCTGGCCAGCTATGTGGGGGGCGACCTCGGTCAGATTACGGCCCAGACGGTGTACCAGGCCGCGCACGATGGGGATGACCTCGCACTCGAGGTGGTGAACGACACCGCGAAATTTCTCGGCGCCGGCATCGCCAACCTTGTAAACGTGTTCAATCCTGAGGTCGTGGTCGTGTGTGGCGGGGTGACGCTGGCTGGCGACCATCTCTTCGTGCCCCTTCGCCGCGAAGTGGCCCGGCGCGCATTCAAACCAGCGGTGAGCGTCTGCCGGATCGTGCCGTGCGAGCTGACCGGAACCGCGGGTGTGTATGGGGCAGCGAAGGTCTTTCTGGACCGGGCCGCCACGGCGGCTCGGAAGGGCAGCGGGGCTGCGGGCCGGGCCGTGCGATAGGATGCCCAGAATCGGAATCATCGGTTCCCTGGTGTGGGATCAGATTCATGGTCGGGATCCGCTGGCTCCGCCGGTGGAGGAATGGGGCGGGATTGCATACGCGCTCGGCGCCCTGGATGCCAGCCTGACGCCGGATTGGGAGATCGTCCCGCTCATCAAGGTGGGGCGCGATCTCAGCGGCCAGGCGCAGGACCTGCTCCGAGGCCTCTCTCGCATCTCGCCGGGAGCTCGGTGCGTCGAGGTGACCGCTCCCAACAATCGGGTCGTGCTCCACTACCAGTCCAGCGAGCGTCGGTGCGAGCGCATGGCGGGCGGTGTTCCCGGGTGGACCTGGACAGAGCTGGGCCCCATGGTGCGCGATCTCGATGCCGTATACCTGAATTTCATCTCTGGATTCGAGCTGAGCTTGGGCACCGCCCAGGCGCTGCGGCAGGCGTTCCCCAAGCCGATTTATGCGGACCTCCACAGCCTCTTTCTGGGTATGCAGCAAGATGGAATCCGGGTGCTGCGACCCTTGGCGGACGCTGCTACCTGGTTCGGTTGCTTCGACATGGTGCAGCTCAACGAAGAGGAGATGCAGCAGCTCACCCCCGATCCATTGTCGCTGTCGGCCCAGGCACTCGGCGCCGGCATCTCCCTCCTGATCGTGACGCTGGGACCGCGGGGAGTGGCATACGTGGCGGCGCCGGGGTTTGATGGTCTGGCCGACGGGCGGAGCGGCGGACCGGCGAAAAGGAACTCTGATACGACGCCCGCGCCCGACCGTCCGACCGTCCGCAGCGCCCTGGTCAAAGCACCCGTAGTCGAAACGCTCGATCCGACAGGATGTGGTGACGTCTTCGGGGCAGCCGCGTTCGCGCGGCTGCTCGCGGGTGATTCGGTTGAAGCCGCGCTGCGCCACGCCGTGACATTGGCAGCCCGGAACGCGGCATTCCGCGGCGCCAGCGGGCTGGCTCGCCATCTCCGCGGTGAGCTGGTCATGCCATGACCCGGGTCATCGAGGTTCCTGGCCACTTCGACGACCGCAACTTCGACAGCTTCGCCGAGGGCTTCGGAGAGTGGCCGCCCGAAGAGCGATTGCTGTTGGACGCTCGGAGCACCCAGTGGGCGTCACCCTATGGCCTGATCGGCATGCTGACGGCGGGACAGGCTTTGAGGGAGGCAAAGCGGGAGAAGCCGCTGTTTACAGTTCCTACCAGCGACGAGGTGAAGCGATACTGGGCTCGGGCAGGATTTTTCCAGCAGGCCGCCGAGCTCTTCGAATTGCACGGAAAAGTTCCCCGGGCAACGACCACCGGCCCCTCCGATGTGCTGCTGGACGTGACGCCGGTGCGGGCGTCCGAGGATGTGCACAGCGTGGTGGACAAGATCTCCGAGGGCGCTTCCCGCATCCTCCATGGAGAGCTGGGCCTCGAGATGAAAGCGACGCTCCGATTCAGTATGGCGCTTTCCGAGGCGTGCCAGAATATTGTGGAGCACGCCGGTACCAGCGGGTGGGTGGCCGTGCAAGCCTACACCTTTCGCCGGCGGCTGGGGCGGCGGGTGGTGGTAATCGCCGTCAGCGATGCCGGCATCGGCTTTCGTCGATCACTGGAAAGCACCCACGCCAAACGGTTCGGCGAGCGATGGGGTGATGGCGCCGCGCTCGAAGCGGCGCTGATTCAAGGTGTCAGCCGTTTTCGCGACCCGGGTCGGGGACAAGGCCTGGCCTTCATCAAGCGGTTTCTGGATCAGTGGGAGGGAAAGATTTCCATCCGGAGCGGCACGGCCCGCCTCTCGATTGTGCCCCCGTGGGATGAAGATGTGCCTCTGGCCGATCACCTTCCGTATTTTCCCGGCGCCCAGGTACAGATCATCATCCCCGCGCAGCAACCTGAACGCCGATGATCCAGACCATCAGGATCGGACACCTGCTTCGCGAGGCCGTCGCCGCGCCCTACCGCAATCTGGTCACGAGACCAACCGGGGCGGCGGTGAGAAGCCGGATCGAGGAGAAGCTGGCAGGGTCGAACTGCCTGACTGCCCTGCTAGACTTCTCGGGCATCGAGCTGGTGGACTTGAGCTGTGCCGACGAGGTCGTAGCCAAGCTGCTCCTGGCCGGCCGGAATGCGTACTTCTTCGTGCTTCAGGGTCTCCGCGAAGATCACCATGAAGCTATCGATCACGTACTTATCCACCACCGTCTGGCGGTGGCGGCCGTACCGCCCGGCAGTCGCGAGCCTCTTCTGCTCGGCTGGGTGTCGCCGGATGCGCGCCAGGCCTTTGCCTGCATCTGCGACCGCGGTCCGCTCGGCGCCGGTGATGTCGCGCGTGCGCTCGGGTGGCTCGACTCGCGTAGTTGTGACGCGCTCCGGGACCTGACCCTCCATCGTCTGGTCCGTCCCATCGGGGAGCTGTATCACCCTGTTCCCACAGCATGAGGCGGCAGTTCGGCTTTTCTACCACCGCCATTCATGGCATTCCGCACCGGCGGCCGGACTGGGCGCCCATCGCACCCGCACTCCAGCAGAGCAGCACCTTCGTCAATCCCGTCGGCAGTGATGAGGAGGTGCTCTACAGCCGGTACGGCAACAATCCCAATCAACTGACGCTGGCCAAGAAGTACGCTCTGCTCGAGGGAGCCGAGGACGCCATCTTCGTGGCGAGCGGTATGGGCGCCACCGCCCTGGCCCACCTTGCCATGTTACGTCCCGGTGATCACCTGATCTCCAGCAGCTGGATCTATGGTGGAACCCAGCTCCTCTTCGACCACGAGCTGGCCCGCTTCGGGATCGACGTCACCTACGTGAATCCAGAGCAGCCGCGGCACTGGCGCAAGGCGGTGCGCAAATCCACCCGGGCGATCTTCGTGGAGACTCCCACCAACCCGCTGATGCGCATCATCGACCTGGGACCGATCGCATACATCGCGGAGGAGGAAGGGCTCGCGCTCATGGTGGACGCGACCTTTGCCAGCCCGGTCAACTTTCGCCCCATCGAGCACGGGGCCGATGTCGTCATCACCAGCGCCACGAAATACCTCAATGGGCACAGCGACGTCATCGCCGGCGCGGTGGCCGGATCGCTGTCGTTCGTGGAGGAGGTGAACCGGCTGATGCGGCTGTGGGGCCAGGCCATCGATCCTCACGCGGCCTGGCTGATCGACCGGGGCATGCGGACCCTCGCCGTCCGGATGGAGCGCCACAATGCCAACGGACTCGCGGTGGCCCAGTGGGCGGAGAAGCGGGACGCCTTCACCAAGGTCCACTATCCCGGTCTGCCCTCGCACCGGGATCATGAGCATGCCAAGTCCGTGCTCTCCGGCTTTGGCGGAATGGTTGGATTGGAGCTCAAGGGAGGAGCCGCGGCGGCCGAGCGACTGCTCAACCGGCTCAAGCTGATCACCCATGCCCCCAGTCTGGCGGGTGTGGAGACGCTGGTCTCCGAGCCGCGACTTACTTCCCACAAGAGCATCGGGCCGGAGGGCCGGGCCAAGATCGGGATCCCCGACGGTTTCCTCCGGCTGAGCTGTGGGATCGAGGACGCGGGGGATATCATCGGGGATCTGGAGGAGGGGTTGAAATAAGGAAGGGACCGGGGACCGGGGCCCAGGGAAAAGACCGCCGCCTCACCACACACAAATCCGTGGTGCAAGGTTCCTTGGGTCCCTGGTCCCGAGTCCCTGGTCCCTGGTACTTTTCCCCCCCGTGATCCGTTTTTCCAACGTTTACAAAGCCTATCCTAATGGCGCGCTGGCCCTGAAGGACGTGACCTTTCACGTCTCCAAGGGCGAGTTCGTGTTCCTCACCGGTCACTCGGGGGCCGGCAAGTCCACCATCATGAAGTTGCTCTTTGCCGAGCAAAAGCCGAGCGCGGGTGAGGTCCGGGTGTCGGGGTATAACGTCAACACGCTCAAGCCGGATGACGTGCCTCGACTGCGCCGCCGACTGGGCGTGGTGTTCCAGGACTTTCGCCTGCTGGAGGATCGCACCGCGACGGAGAACATCGCCTTTGCGCTGGAGGTGACCGGCGCCA